>JBMTPW010000006.1:0-26508 GCA_049444115.1 Ilumatobacteraceae bacterium
ATCAACATCGTCTACACCCACATGTCGAAGACCGTGGCCATCGCCCCCCTCGATCCGTGGGATGCCCGCACACTCGAGTGGATGACCGACAATCCGCCGAAGGAACACAACTTCGACGCCATCCCGACGGTCAATCATCTGGACGAGTTCTTCCATCGGAAGTACGCCGAGGATGCCAGCACCCACCAGATCCGCCAGGTGGCCTCGGCCGAAGAGGTCATGGCCGACCTCAATGCTCGACCCGACGAACATATTCATATGCCGTCCCGGTCGTACTGGCCGATCCTTTTGGCCCTGGCCCTGCCGATCATGGGCTATGGCCTGATCTACAACCGCATGTTCCTGGTGGTCGGCGCCGTCATGGTGATTCTCACCATGTTCGGATGGGCCATGGAGCCAGCCACGGCTTCCGACGATGATTTCGATCCTCCGGCCTCCGGCGACGGTGGCGGGCACACGAAGGAGTTGGCACCCCTTGGCTGACACCGCACTTGCTCACGGCCATGACACCGCTCATGGCGGACACCACACGACCACCGGTCTGTCCAACAACAAGTTGGCGATGTGGCTCTTCTTGGGTTCGGAGTGTCTGCTCTTCGGTGGGCTGATCTCCACCTACATGCTCTACAAGGGCCGGGTGTCCGAAGGTCCGCAGCCCGATCAGATCTACGACATTCCTTTCACGTCGGTCAGTTCGTTCATCCTGTTGATGAGTTCGCTCACCATGGTGCTGGCGGTGTCGTCGGCTCAGCGCAAGGACGATCGCAACACCAATCTGTGGCTGTCGGTGACTGCCGTCCTGGGGGCAACCTTCGTGGGCGGTCAGGTGTACGAGTTCACGGCCTTCTACCGCGAAGGTCTCGGCTTCACGACCAGCCTCTTCGGCTCCAGCTTCTACACCCTCACCGGATTCCACGGAGTCCACGTCACCGTCGGCATCATCATGCTGGCGGCCCTGGTGGGCATGATCCGCAAGAGTCGGATCCCTGGCGACAAGGCCGAAGCCGTCGAGATGGTTGGTCTGTACTGGCACTTCGTGGACGTCGTCTGGATCGTCATCTTCACCCTCGTCTACCTGATCCCCGCCTGAGGAGTTCCGATGAGCACTGCCACCGATCAGCATTCGACCGAGAGCACCGAGCACCACGGAGCGAGTGACAAGCAGTACATCATGGTCGCCTTGCTGTTGGCGGCCTTGACGGCGATCGAGGTGTCCACGTACTACATCGACTTCGGACCATTGTTCATGCCGACCCTGTTCGTGCTCATGATCGTGAAGTTCGTGGTGGTGGTCTCGTACTTCATGCATCTGAAGTTCGACAACAAGCTCTTCAGTTACATGTTCTATGCAGGGCTGATTCTGGCCGTGGCCGTGTACGTCGGCGCCCTTTCGACGTTCAAGTTCTTCCTCCAGAAGGGATGAGCCCGGTCGCGGGACCGTGACATGATCGATCCCTGGCGCTTCCAATTGCACCTCGAGGTGTGGCTGCTCGTGGCGTTCCTCGTGGCCGCCTACGCCTACGCCATCCGAGTTCTCGGACCACGAGCGGTGCCTCCCGGCCAGCCGGTGGTGACCCGACGGCAGTTGTGGTGTTTCGCGGCCGGTATCGGCATCCTCTGGTTCGCGTCGGACTGGCCGATGCACGACATCGCCGAGGAGTACCTGTACTCGGTGCACATGATCCAGCACATGGCTCTCACCTACTTCATGCCACCGCTGGTGGTACTGGCCACCCCTGAATGGTTCCTGCGGATCCTCATCGGCAAAGGCCGGACCTATCGCGTCGTCCGGTTCCTCGGCCATCCGGTGCGGGCGGCCTTCTTGTTCAACGTGGGTGTGATGATCAGTCACGTGCCTGGCGTGGTGAACGCTTCGGTGTCGAATGGACCACTTCATTATTCGGTGCACGTGTTCCTCGTGACCACTGCACTCTTGATGTGGATGCCGGTCTGTGGTCCCCTCCCGGAATTGCACATCAGCCCGATGTCGAAGATGATCTATCTGTTCCTGAACAGTGTCGTGGCCACCGTGCCCGCCGGTTGGCTCACCTTTGCTGAAGGAACCGTCTACAAGCACTACGACACGCCAGTGAGGGTGTGGGGCGTGTCGGTGGCCAACGATCAACAGATGGCCGGAGCCATCATGAAGTTGGGCGGCTCGATCTTCTTGTGGACCATCATCGTCATCATGTTCGTGCGTACCTTCGTGCGCACCTTCCGCGCCGAGAACACCACGGACTACGTGCGCAGCGAGGAGCCCCTCACCACCGCCGATGTGGAGCGAGCCTTCAGCGAGTCGGCCGCTCCTCGCGATCGCGTCTAGTCCCAGCGGAACGAGATCGCCGCAATGGCCGGGGCCACCACGGCCCAGGAGCCGAGCACGATCCACGATGTCCCTGGACGATCGGCCCCGCCGACCAGGGCGTCGCGCATCACATCGGCCAGAGCCCCCGAGGGCAGGAGACGGGCGGCGTCGGCCAGTGGCCCCGGGAGTTCCTCGAAGGGAATGACCATGCCCCCGAGCAACAACAAGAGCAGGAAGAGGGCGTTCTGCAGGGCCAGATTGATCTCGGCGCGCAGCCTTCCGGCAAGGGTCAAGCCGACCCCGGCGAAGGCCGTGGTGCCTACGGCCACGGCAGCGACGGCCAGCAGCCAACGAGCCGATTCCGGTCGCCAACCGAGGAGCAGCGCCACCCCGAGGAGCACCAGCAACTGCACCACCTGCACCGCGAGCACGGTCAGGATTTTCGCCGCCAACCACCGCGGGCGGCCGAGCGGTGTGACTCCCAGTCGCTTCAACACGTGGTAGCTGCGCTCGAATCCGGTCGCAATGCCCAGACTCACCATGGCACTGCTCATGACGGCGAGGGCCACGATGCCCGGGGTCAAGAAGTCCACTGCGTCGGCGAACACCGTCGGATCGCCCGACGGCAGGACGTCCACCAGACTGAAGAAGACCAAGAGACCCACCGGAATGACCAGGGTGAGCAGCAACTGCTCGCCGTTGCGGCGCAGGATCTGCATCTCGGCACGTACCTGGGCGCGTAGCGCCGTCATGTCGTGCCTCCGGTGAGGCGGGTGAAGACGTCTTCCAAGCTGGCCATACCGGTGCGCATTTCGATGACCTCCACACCGTGTTCGTTCAACCACACGGCGAGGGCCGCAACCAAACCGGGCGGGGCGTCCTCGATGGTGTAATGGCCCGGTGCTTCTTCCACCAACCACGACACGATGTCGGCGGGAATCTCGTTGTGCACCAGAGGTTTGACCGTGCGCAACCGCACGGCCCGTCGCGCCCGTCGGACGGTGTCGAGCGACCCCTCGGCCAGGACGCGTCCGCGATCGATGATGACCACGGCATCGGCCACGCGTTCGGCCTCGTCCAGTTCGTGGGTGGCCATGATCACCGCCACTCCATCGTCGGCCAGTTTCCGCACGATGTGGCGAATGACGGCGCGACCGTTGACATCCACACCGCTGGTCGGTTCGTCGAGAAAAATGATGCGCGGCCGGGCCGCCAACGCCAGTCCGAGCGACAGTCGTTGCTTCTCGCCTCCCGACAACCGTCGCCACGGAGTGGTGCGACGCTCGGCGAGTCCGACGAGAGACAGGATTTCCTCCGGGTCGGCCGGAGCCGTGCCTTTGAAGGCGTGGAGCCCGCAGTACTGGCGGAGTGTGTCGATGGGTCGGGCGCTCGGATAGATGCCTCCCTCTTGGAGCATGACGCCCATCTGGCGGACCAGCGCCGCGTGCTGGCGAATCGGATCCAGATCCAAGACCCGCACCGAACCGGAATTCGGCCGTCGCAGACCTTCGCAGACCTCGATCGTGGTGGTCTTGCCCGCCCCGTTCGGTCCGAGCACCGCAGTGATCTCGCCGGCGTGAGCAGAGAACGACAGACCGTCCACGGCCACGAGATCCCCGTAGCGCACGGTCAAGTTCTCGACCACCAGAGCGGGATGGCGCCGGTCGATGCGGCTGAACGACGGGGGAGCGGCATCGGACACTCGAAGCAGATTACTGCTGATGGAAGACGTATCGGACCGCACGAGTGTGACACGACACGGTGCGATTCGGTGTGATGCAGCAAATCGGTCGCATCCGTTCGAGAGGGTCGGGGTAGCCTGACGTACCTGTGATCGATCTGCGTCTGCTCCGTACCGACCCGGATCGGGTGGTTTCCGCTCTCGCCCGCCGCCGCAAACCGGACCTGCTCATCCAGGTGCAGACGGCGTTGGCCCTCGACGAACGTCTGCGCGAAATGACCACCAAGCGCGACGCTCTGCGGGCGCGGATCAACGAACTCTCCAAATTGGTCGGCCAGGCCCGCCGCGACGGGGACACCGCCACGGCCGAAACCCTGCAGGCCGAAAGCCGGCGCTTGGGTGGTGACGAAGAACTGCTGGACCAGTCCTTCGACGTCGTGCAAGGCGAACTGCGCGAGATCATGTTGCGCTTGCCGAATCTGCCCCATCCAGACGCCCCCGACGGTGACAACGATGCCGAGAATCCGGTGGTGAAGGGCCCGGTGAACATGCCGTCATCGTTCGCCGATCACCAGCGTGTTCCCCACTGGGACATCGCCACGAGCCTCGGCATCCTGGACAACGAGCGAGCCACCAAGATCGCTGCGTCCATGTTCACCATGCAGCGAGGACTCGGAGCCACCATGGCTCGGGCACTCTGTCAGTTGGCACTGGATCGCAATGCCGACGCCTTCGAAGAGGTCCGCCCTCCCACCATGGTGAGTACGGCAACACTGACGGCGACGGGTCACCTGCCGAAGTTCGCCGATGACGCCTACGCCATCGAACGCGATGGTTTGTGGATGATCCCCACCGCAGAGGTGCCTCTCACGTCGCTGTATGCCGGCGAGGTGTTGGACGAATCCGATCTTCCGGTGCGGGTGATGGCCTACTCACCGTGTTACCGACGCGAGGCCGGTTCGGCCGGTCGTGACACCCGGGGCATGTTGCGGGCTCACGAGTTCGACAAAGTGGAGATCCTTTCGGTGGCGGCCCCCGATCAAGCACCCGCTCTCTTGCAGGATTTGGTCCAACGAGCCGAGAACGTCATTTCCTCGCTCCACCTGCCCTATCGCATCATCGAGATCTGCACCGGTGACATGGGTCAGAGCCATCACCGCAGTTTCGACATCGAGGTCTATGCACCAGGTTGTGATGCCTGGCTGGAAGTTTCCTCGGTGTCCTGGTTCGGCGACTATCAGGCTCGTCGTGCCGATATCCGATTCCGCCGTGCCGGTCAGAAGGGCACCGAGATCGCTCACACACTGAATGGTTCGGCCCTCGCCGTGCCACGAGTCTGGGCAGCCATCATCGAGAACCATCACCAGCCCGATGGGTCGGTGATCGTGCCCGAAGTTCTCCGGCCCTACATGCGCGGTACGGAACGAATCGTCCCTCGCGAATCGTGACACCATGAATTTGCGCGACCGTCGGATCCAGTACGAGACGGCTGGTCTGGATCGCGGCGACCTCGACCCGTCACCATTCGTGCTGTGGCATCGTTGGTACGACGACGCGGTGTCCGCCGAACTTCCCGAACCTCACGCCATGGTGATCGGCACCGTCACCGAGGATCTCCCCGATGCTCGAATCGTCCTGGCCCGAGCGGTCGACGCGACCGGCATCGCCTTCTACGGCAACTACGACAGTGCCAAGGGTGGTCAACTCGCCGAGCATCCGGTGGCGAGCGCGGTCTTTCCCTGGCTGGGTCTGCATCGTCAGGTTCGGGTGCGAGGTCGGGTGAGTCGGCAATCGTCGGCCGATAGTGATGCCTATTTCGCCTCTCGGCCCCGGGACAGCCAGATTGGTGCCTGGGCGTCACCTCAGAGCCAGGTCATCGCCGACCGCGGTGATCTCGACGCCCGCGTGGCCGCAATGGAGGCCAGGTTCACGGGGAGCGACGTACCCCGACCGCCGCACTGGGGTGGCTGGATTCTGCACCCCGACTCCTTCGAGTTCTGGCAGGGTCGCCCGAACCGTTTGCACGATCGCTTCCGCTACCGCCGCCTCGGCCAGGAGTGGGTCATCGAGCGTTTGGCCCCGTGAGGGACCAGGTCTGCACGGCGGTGGCCAATCCGGTGATCAGTGCCTCGGTGTGCGGGGGCAGTGCCGGGCCTTCCCAATCCCAGAACAATGGCGTGGTGCCGCGTACCCGTGGGGGCAGTTCGATCTGCACGCCGGTGCCGGGCGGAATGTTCACCGGATTGCGGGGATGCAAGCCGCGCAACTCCTTGGGGATGGCCTCCAGATCGGTGATCACCCGATATGCCGGCAGATGATGCTGAAGATGACGCCCGACGTGCTCGGCGAGAGGGCGATGTCGCCCACCGAGCAACAGGGACGTGTACATCCCCGGCCGGCCGTATCCGTGCACGGTGATGACGGTGTGTACATGGCCGATGAACGTGGCCAGATTGTCCGATGCCTCGGGGGACACTTCGATCGACGGGATGTGTCGTTCCATCCCCCGTGGTTGGTGCACTCCGTAATAGCTGGCGCCACTCGCCGCAGCGGCGCGTTGGGCGATGACTTCGGTCATCTCTTCGAGACCACCACCGTGGTAGGCCATGAATCCGAGTCGGTGTTCGCGAGCGGTGTCGTGACCGCGTAACACCACGACTTCTTCCACGTCGGGATGATCGAGGAGTTCGCGGAACATCTCAGGTCGAATGCGCCTCAGACAGAACCATGGATGGCACGATTCCGTCGGCGATGGGCGCCGATGGTGTAGGCAATGGCGGTGAGGACCACGATCCCGAACACCACCGCCAGCACCCCGCGGTTGCCGTCGATCCACTGTTGGACCCGCTCCTGCCAGGTCAGCACACGTCCGGTGACACTGTCGTCGTAGTTCTGACGGATGTCGTTGTACCAGTACCAGGCCAGATACAGGCCCGAGAAGATCATGACCACCGCAGAACCGATTTCCACGTACTTCATTCCGCTGCGCAGGACTCGAAGCAACCAGCCCTGGGCGAGGGCCAGGCTCACGGTCAGGGTGGTGACCAGCAATGACATTGCAGCGCCGTACAGAGCGATGGCGATGAGGCCTTGGGCGAAACCCTCGGTGTCGATGGTGCCGAGCACGGTGGCCGAGAAAGGGCCGAGTGTGCAACCGATGGAGGCCACGGCATAGGCGATCCCGAAGACGAACATCGAGGCCACGGTGCGGTCCCGCTGGCCGGCGTCCAGTTTCGGGGTGGTGAAGGGCAGGCGATAGCCGAAGAGCATGGCGATGCCGAGCAGGATGAGAGCCAATCCGATGATCAGCGCCACGTACTTTGCGTTCTGGTTGATCCAGTCGGTGAAGAGTCGGGTCACTGCACCGACCACGATGAACACACTCATGAATCCGGCCGACAAGGCCGCGCTCACCAGCAGCGCTCGTCGCACACTGGCTTCCTGGGTTCCCGGTCGGCCGGTGACACCGAGGAAGTACATGAGATACGTCGGCAGCAGCACGAATCCGCAGGGATTCACGGCGGCGAGCAGGCCACTGCCGAAGCTCAGCCAGAGGCGGTCGATGTCGGCGGCGATGATCATCTCAGGTCCCATTCAACAGTTCCTGCAGTGCCGTCTCGATGTCGGCGGGACTCAATTCACCGGCCTTCTGAATGCGGATGGAACCGTCGACCCCGACGAAGAACGTCGTGGGGAAAGTGGCCACCCCATTGGCCACCACGAATTCACCGTTGGGATCACGAAAGAGCTCGTAGTCGATACCCAGATCCTCGGCGAAGGAACGGGTGATCTCCGGCGAATCCTGGGGGTTGATGCCGATGAAGCGCACCTGATCTCCGTAGATCCGATGGGCGTCCTCCAGGGCGGGCATTTCGCGTTTGCAGGGCTGACAATTGCTGAACCAGAAGTTGATCAGGAGCGGACGCCCGTCGGAGAACTGGGTCGTGTCGACGGTGCCCCCGTTCAGATCGAGAACCTCGGCGGCAGAGAGTTGGCGGCCCACCACGGGAGCGTTGGTACCAATACCTGGCTGCTGATACTCACCGGGTACGTCCAGGACCACATCGAGGTCCTCGGAGGTGTCGTCGTCGGTGACCGTCACGACCACCAGGACAGTCACCAGGGCGGCGAGAAGTCCGGCCCCGGTTCCGAGAACCAGGGGGGAGAGCCGCACGCGCACGTGGCCAGGCTAGTTGTCGTCGTGGGAGTCGGCTCGTCGGGAATACCCGGCCGCCGCGGGGGGTGCCTGCGGCCGGGAGGACCCGTTGCGATCACGGGGTCGTCATGGCGTTGCCCGTGATCGAGATTTCGGTCACGATCTGATGGTCTCGATCGTGATGGTCACGATGTCACGATCGGACGGCGTTCCTCAGGCGACGCGAATGGCCACCTCGTGACTGCGACGCTCCGACGAATCGGTGATGGCGCGAATCGTGCGATCCTCGTCCAACACCCAGATGGGACGCGGGAGTCGCGACGGACGGCCTCGTGGTCGGCGGTCGGCCACGATGCGTCCGTTCTCGAGGAGTTCACCTCCCCACACGCCCCATGGTTCGAGACGTTCGATTGCCGCGCGCAGACATCCGGTGGCCAAGCCGCAGCGCGCGCAGATGGCCTTGGCGCGGGCGATGTCCACGTTGTCGTCGCTGAAGAACAACGGCGTGAGCGTGCCCGCACCGTCGGCACAGCGAGCGGCAATCTTGCTCGTGGCTGTCTCGGGAAGATCGGTTGTGATGGTCATGATGTCTCCTGTTCGGTTGATTAGTGGACAAAGAAAAAGGCCGCTGGTGATCCCAGCGGCCCCGGTGAGGGTTCTCGACGTGGTGGTGACCTACGTGAGGGACTCTCCGAGCCGCTGGGGTGAACGCTTCGTGGTGCCGTTCACGGTTCCTGCTGCGCAGGTGGTGGGGGCCACGGCATTCGTCACTGCGGTAAAGGACGAACCAGCCGAGAACCACATACCCGGGCGATAGGGATGCGCGACACCAGGCGCGGTCGTGCCGCTGGTGAGAGCCGACCAAGAGGCCGTCGTGATGGTGGTCGAGCGATTCATGGCGACCTGTAGGAAACCACGATGCCTGGGCGAAGTCAACTGAATTTGCGAACTGCAACGGGGGCAGGATGTTTGTCCTGCTCAGAGGGTGGTTCCCAGGAAATCGTCACATTGCTAATCCCCGTCGAGAAACTCGGGACTTTCGTCCGTGGAGGTCGCTGGTCCGGTCCGGCACACTGGTCCCATGACCGAGAGTTCGCCGCACCAGGGTTCCCAACATCAGATCATCGACACCCTGGTGACTCAGGGTCGTCTCGCCCCCGACGATGCCGACCGTATTCGGCAGGCACCTCGTTTCGTGGTGCAGACCCGGGAACTCATCTCCTACGTGGGTGGTCTCATCGTGCTGGTGGGGGTCATCCGTCTGATCGCTGCGGTGTTGGAGGACGCCTCGAAGCTGGCCATTGCCGGAGTGTTGTACGTGGCCGCCGTGATACTCGGTCTGGTGGCCTGGCGGTTCGCACGTCGGCCAGGTGCCTGGGGACGGTTCGGTGAAGTGTTGGAGATCGCTGCCGTCGCGGCTCTCGTGGTGGCCGTGGCCCTCAGCACCTACGATGCCGGACTCGATGCGGAGTCATCGGCCCTCATCGCTGGATTGGTGGTCACCGGTTGGAGTCTGGTGCGACTGCGCTCCACACAGTTCTCCGGCACCATCCTGGTGACGGCCGGCATCATGACCACCTCCATTGCGCTGTCATCGGTGCTCGATCTTGAAGAGGAAAAGGGGGCCATTCCGATCTTCGTCGGCGGACTCGTCCTGATCGCCCTTGGAACCTTGCGACTGCGGCTCCCATTCATCGTGCGGGGAATCGGGGCGGTGACCGTGCTCTTCACCACCATCAACTGGATGGCCATGCACGAAGGTCTGGACGGATTGCTCCCTGGTCTGCTCATCGGAGTCGCAGTGTTCGCTCTCGGGGCCAGTCGCATGTGGATCGAGGTCTTCATTCCTGCAGGAATCCTGATCGTGGTCTCGGTGGCCATGTTCGTATTCCGCAACGTGGACAACGACGTCCTGCAAGGTCTCATCGTGGTGGTGGTGGGGTTGGCCACACTCGGAATCACTGCGTTGGCCTTCCGTCGGATGCACGAACGCCCCCACCACGTCTGAAACACTGTCCGCATGGACGTTGCCGAAGTCGCGCTCGTGGCCAATCTCGCGGCCACTGCGGTCATGGTCGGTGTCATCTGGTTCGTCCAGCGCGTCCATTATCCGTTGCTGGCCCTGGTGGGTACCGATCGGGCCTCGGGGGTGGCCTTGGAGCATCAGCGCCGCACCGGTCAGGTGGTGGGTCTGCCCATGGCCGTCGAGGGTGTGAGCACCCTCGTGTTGTTGGTGGAGCGACCCGTAGCGGTCTCGTTCGTGTGGCCGTGGGCCGGAGCTGTTCTCCTGGCCGTCGCTCTTGGGTGCACCATCGTGTTGTCGGTGCCCCTTCACAGCCGGATGGCGACCACTCCCGATGACGCAGTTGGTCGCAGTCTGGTTCGCACCAATTGGCCGCGCACTCTGGCCTGGACGATGCGCGGAGCCGTTTGCGTCATCATGCTGATCCAAGTACTCGGAGGATCCTGATGGATACGTCACGTCTGGTTGATCGGGTGCTCGAGGGATCGGTGGTGGGGAGTTTTTCGCGCCTCGGTCACGCGGCCCGCTCTCGAACGAGTCATTGGACCGATCTTTCCGCACTGGATCTCACCGGCCGCACGATCGCCATCACCGGACCGACGTCGGGTCTCGGGCTGGTGACGTCCCGATCTCTGCGAACAATGGGCGCCCATCTGGTTCTGATCGCCCGCAATGCCGACAAGTTGGCGAGCACCGTTTCCGATCTCCGTTCTCTCGCCGGTCCCGGTGACGTCCACTCCGTGGTGGCCGACATGGGAGATCTCGATGCCGTGCGAGGAGCTGCTTCCTCCCTACGTGAGTTCGGTCGTATCGACGTCCTCGTACACAATGCCGGGGCGCTCACCAAGGAACGTCTCGTGTCACCTCAGGGCATCGAGATGACCATCGCCTCCCATGTTCTCGGGCCTTTCCTGCTCACGGCTCTGGTGCGCGACATGGTGAACCAGCGAATCGTCACCGTGTCGAGTGGCGGAATGTATGCCGCCGCTCTTCCCGATCTGGTGGCCGGGCGATCACTGGAGATGTCGCCGGGGTCGTATGACGGCACTCGTCAATACGCCATCGCCAAGCGGGCGCAGGTGACACTCAACGAGATGTGGGCCGAAAAATTCGAGTCGCCAGCGTTCTACGCCATGCATCCCGGATGGGCTGATACTCCCGGTGTGCAACAGTCCTTGCCCCTCTTCCGCATCGTGACCAAACCATTGCTGCGCAACGCCGAGGAAGGCGCTGACTCCATCATCTGGTTGGCGGCCGAACCCCAACTGGATCTGCTGTCGGGTTCGTTCGTCGGTGACCGGGTCCGTCGGCCGATCCATCGCCTGCCCATGACTCGGCGAACCGATACCGCGGCGAACCGTTCGGCCCTGTGGTCGTGGTGCGTGGAACGGTGCGGGGTGACCGACCTCTGATCGCGCCGTCGTTCAAAAGACCGTGTAACCGCCGTCCACCACCAGCTCCTGACCGGTGTGGAAAGTGAGAGTGGGATCGGCGAGAAAGGCCCCGACGGCCCGGAACTCGGCAGGGTCGGCCCAGCGGCGTACTGGAGTGCGGCGAGTCGTGACCTCACGGAACTTCTCATTGGCGTAGGCCGGTCCGGCGAGTTCGGTGATGGTCCAGCCCGGAATCAGCGAGTTCACGCGAATGCCGTGGCGGGCCAGTCCCACCGCCAGGGCTCGCACCAAACCGTTGACGGCGGTCTTGGACACCCCGTAGGCCTCGTTGCCCGCTGCACCGTGAATGGCCGAGGTCGACGACACTGCGACCAGGGATCCGCCGGTGCCCTGGGCCACCAGATGCCGGGCGGCCTCGCGCAGGGTCACGAAGAGTCCGTCCAGATTGACCCTCATCACCGCTCGCCACTGGTCGAGACTCAGATCCAAGAAGGGAATGCCGTTGCCGGATCGGCCGGCGCTGGCCAGACAGCCATCGAGACGACCGAATTCGGCCACAGTACGCGCCATGGTGTCGATCACCTGTCGTTCATCGGAGACATCGCACACGTAGCTGCGGGCCGAGGCTCCGAAGGCCTGGAGTCTTTCCACTGCGGCGCTGTTCTTGCCTTCCTGGCGTCCCCACACCGCCACCGATCCGCCGACTGCGGCGATTCCTTCGGCCATGCCGAGACCGATCCCGGAATTCCCTCCGGTCACGACGAAGACCTTGCCGGTGAGATCGGTGCGGTTGTTCATGGCTCGATGTTAGGGGTCGATGTCGGGTCGCGCCGCGACGTCGAAGCCCCGGTGCTGATGACATGCCGTGGAAGCCAGCGATAGATTCGGCAGTGATCGGGGGAGCACATGTCCGAGGGTGATGCCAAGAATGTGGGCGCGAGCCAAGACGCTGCAGTCCGGGAATGGCTGGAGACTCTCGGACTCGATCCCCACGAGATGGACATCGCTCTCGGTGATCCGCAGGTTCCGACCCTCATTCGCACGCTGTTGCAATCCGGCGACGGAGTGCTCTCCGTTCGTCGAGTCGCCGAGAGATCGGACCTGCCGATCGAAGTGATTCGCGAAGTCCGCCTGGCAGCCGGACTCGAACCGGCTGACGACGATGCACTGGTCTACGAAGAGCCCGATGTGGAGGCCTTCGCCACGTTGAAACTGGGTCTCGATCTGTTCTCCAAGCAGGAGTTGCTGTCGTTCATCAGAGTGGTCGGTTCATCGATGAATCGCATCGCCGAAGCGGCCACTTCCCTGTATCGCGGCGACGTCGAACGTCCGATGCGCACCTCGGGAGCTTCGGCTGCCGACATCGTACGCACCACCATCGAAGCTCAGAATCTCGCTCTCAGCCTCACGTCGGTACTGCGGATGATGATGCGCCAACACATGATCCAATCGGTCGATCGGGCCCGGCGCGCCTACGCCGGAACATCGCGGGCCGATTTGATGGCCCCGATGGTCGTGGGTTTCGTGGACCTGGTCGGATTCACTCCGTTGTCCGCAGACATGGATCCGCAACGACTCTCCGAAGTGGTGGCTCGTTTCGAAGCCACGGCTACCGACACCATCACCGCCCTCGGGGGACGACTGGTGAAGCTCATCGGTGACGAGGTGATGTTCGTTGCGGTCGAACCCGTCGATGGTTGCCGGATCGCCGAGGGATTGCTCCGTCGCTTCGGAAGCGATCCCGAACTCACGCCGCGCGGCGGTATGGCTTACGGGCCGGTGTTGGCGCGCGGTGGGGACTATTTCGGATCCATGGTGAACCTGGCGGCGCGCCTCGTGGATCAGGCCGTGCCCGGAGAAGTACTCCTCACCGCCGAACTTGCAGCGTATGCTCCGATGCCGGTGGAGCCCGGCGGGCGGCGCATGCTCAAGGGTTTCGCCGATCCCGTGGCGGTCTCCTCGCTCACGCCTTGATGTCGCGGCGCTCGAAGAGCATGAACGTGGCCGTGGTGAACACGGCGGTCAGTCCCAGCGCGATCAGCGAGTACCCCCAGTCGAATCCCTCCAATAACGGCTGGGTACCGATGGTCCACTGCAATGGATTGAAGGGCATGGTGGCATCGATGACGTCCACCAGTGGCGCCAACGAATAGAGCACGAAGAATCCGATGGCCAGGGTGACGGTGGTTCCGAGAGCGAAGGCCCGGCGTCCGGTCAGCGCGCCGAGAAAGGCGGCACCGGATCCGAACAGCAATCCCAGGAGGAACAGCACCCAGGCCCCGGTGACGAAGGTCGCAATGGCCACCGAGAAACCGAGGATGCGTGCACCGATGAGCAAGGTGATCACGAGTGCTGCACTGACGATCAAGAGGACCGTCATTGCGGCCAGGAACCTGGTGGCCGTGTAGCGGAAGCGGCTGAAGGGCAAGGTGAAGAGCAGATCAGCGGTCCCTTCGTCCTCTTCTTCGGTGGTGAGACGTGCTCCCCAGGTCATGCCGACCCCGAGAAAAATGAGTGGCAGCACGGCCGAGAAGAGCTCGGTGTTCAGGTAGCCCACCTCGGAGGTGTAGTCCTGCATGCGGAAGATCTTCTGGAACGCTTCCGGGAAGGCGTCGGCGATATTGCCCATTTCGGTGGCCGAATCCCGGATGGTCGGATACACCGACAATTGCACGGTGACGATGGCGATCACGCCGAGGGTCCACGCGGCGATACTGCGCACCTTGTCGGTGAGCGATTTCCAGAAGAGGGGACCGAGGATCATCAGTGGTTCCCCACGATGTCGAGGAAGATCTCGTCAAGGCTCGGATCATGAGTGCGGATGTTCACGACCCCGAGCATTGCGGCGCGAGTGAGCAGCGCGTTCTCCGAACCCGTCACTTGGCACACGATGGTGTTCCGACGGGCGGTGACCGCGGTGACGCCGGGAAGAGGGACGAATTCCTGGGTGTCCAATGGGTGGTCGAAGTCCAGTTCGATCGACCGGGTGACCCTGGCTTTCAACGCCGAGATCGACTCGGTCACCGCCACGTGACCCTTGTTGATGATGGCGACGCGGTCGGCGAGCCGCTCCACTTCGCTCATGACATGCGATGACAGGATCACCGTGGTTCCGCGCTGGCGTTCCTCTTCGAGGATGTCGTCGAACTCGCGTTGGATGATGGGATCCAGTCCGGAGGTCGGCTCGTCCAGGATCAGTAGGTCGGGACGGTGCATGAAGGCTTGCACCACGGCGACCTTCTGCTTCGTTCCTTTGGACAGACCAGAAATGTTCTTGGTCGAGTTCAGATCCAGGCGTTCACAGAGTTCCGCGGTGCGGCCGGCGAAATCGCCCTGACGCATGGCGGCGAAGTAGTCGAAGTACCCCTGCACCGTCAGGTTTTCGTAGAGCGACAGCTCACCTGGCAGATACCCGACTCGCTGCCGCCAGGACGGTGGTGCGGTGCGGACGTCGAGTCCGAAGACAGTGGCCGAACCACGGGTGATGCGCAAGAGCCCCAGGATCATGCGCAGGATCGTGGTCTTACCCGATCCGTTCGGACCGAGCAGTCCAAGCACATGGCCCGGGTGCGCCTCGAGCGAGATGTCCTCCACACCGAGGGACTTGCCGTAGTACTTGGTCAATCCGGACAGAGAGACGCTGGGTTCGCTCATGGCCATGTCATCCTGGCCGAATCCCACCCTGGATCACAACGGGCGGGTTCGATCCATCGGTGACGGAGTACGAACGTCACTCATCGGGCAGGATGGAGCCGTGACCGAGCCGGTGATGCGCGAGATTCCCGAACACTCCGGAGGGCGGCGAGCAGCGGTGTACGGCGGGGGCGGGCTGTTCGGAATCGGGTACATCGCCGGAATCACCGAAGCCCTGGTGGATGCCGGAGCGGATCTGGCCTCTCTACCGGTCGTGGGAACCTCTGCCGGGTCGTGGGCGGCGGCCGGACTGGTTCTCGGTCTTCGTTTCCCCGATGCTCTCTTGAAGATGTCCGGGGACATTCCGCGCCGGCCCGATCCACGTGCCGGCCGTCTGCAGGCCATCGCCGCCGACATGTTCGGAGCCGACACGCGCTGTCCCACGGTGCGCGTGGTGGCCTGTTCGCTTCCGCGCTTCACGCGTACCCTGCTCTCGGGTGCCGAATACCCCATCGCCGATCTCGTGGCCGCCTCCAGCGCGGTTCCGGGCATGTTGGCTCCCCATCGCGTGGGAGAGAAACGGTACGTGGACGGTGGCGTACGGTCCATGGCCTCTATCGATCACGCGGCCTCTGCCGACAAGTTGTTGGTCGTTCTGCCGTTGTCGGGGCCGATGTTCGGCCCGGCGGGACGGGTCATCGAAAGGCGTATCAGTCGGGAGCTGGCCGTCTGGCGTTCGGCGAACCCAGCCGGCGAAGTTCTGGTGCTACGACCGACGGAAGAGATCGCCATGTTGGCCCGGCGACCGGATCAACTCTTCGACCCGTACAAGGCGATGCGCTGTTACGAACTGGCCTACAAGGAGGGAATCGCCGTCCGGTCACACTGGTTGTGATCTTGGTGATCTGTCGACGGTGACGAGCGCCCGACTCATGGCTCCACAACGGGCCCTTCGGCCGATGTGGAGCCCTCCGTTACCGGTGCACCTCAGCGGGCGGTTGTGAACCGCCAGACAGTGCCGCCATTGGCCACGGTGGTGCCATCGGGGTTCACCGCTCGAACCTGCCAGTAGTAGGTGCGATTGCGGGTGAGATTGGTCCGCGTGTACTGCGTTGCGGTACCGACCGAGACCCATGACGAACACGAGGTGCTCGTGCTGAAGCACACCTGATACGACGCGGCTCCGGCCGAGGTGGCCCAGGTCATGGTGGCACTGCGTTGAGTCGTGATTCTCTGAGTGTTGGTCGGAGTCGACTTCGAAAACGCCGCTGGGGGAGCCTGGATTCGGAGGCTGACCGACCCTTGAGCCGTGGCGCTCAGGCTGTCGGTTGCGGTCACCAGCACCGTGAACGTGCCCCCAACAGTGGGAGTGCCGGTGATCGTGCCGTTGGGATTGAGCGTCAGACCATTGGGCAGGCCGGTGCCGGTCCAGGTGTACGAACCGGTTCCTCCACACGCCGAAAGCGAACTCGAGTACGAGACGTTGATCGTTCCGTTGGGCAGGGAGGACGTCGCAACAGCCATTGCTGGGAGAGCTGTGGGATTGGTGTCGCTCCAAAGGAGCTTGTTCGGTGAACCCGTTCCTGGAGAACCGACCACATCGGACGTGGCCGACTGCAGCAGCGACGTCGCCACCGCACCCGGGCACGCTGTTGGGTTGGCTCCCAACAGAAGTGCGGCGACTCCGGCGACATGCGGAGAAGCCATGGAAGTCCCGCTGTAGACGTCGGTGGCCGTATTCGTGCCGATCACCGACGAGGTGATGTTCTCTCCGGGAGCGAAGATATCCAGACAGGTTCCGAAGTTGGAGAACGATGCCCGGGCATCGGTGGAGGTCGTGGCTCCCACCGTGATGGCGCTCGGTGCTGCCGCCGGGGAGTAGTTGCAGGCGTTCGCATTGCTGTTCCCAGCGGCTACCACCACGGTCACCCCGCTGGCCACCAGGTGCGCCACGGCCGTGTTCAACGCCGAATTCAACCCGCCACCAAGGCTCATGTTGACCACGGCCGGACCGGTGCGATTCAACCGGATCCAATCGAGTCCGGCGATGATATTGGAGAACGTCCCGGATCCGAAGCAATCGAGAACGCGGACGGGAACGATGGTGGCCTGTTTGGCCACTCCCCAAGTGGATCCAGCGATGGTGCCAGCAACGTGAGTGCCGTGGCCGTCACAGTCCTCGGTTCCCCGTCCATCATTGATGGCGGTCCACCCCGTTGCCATCCTCCCGGTGAACTCGGTGTGGCTGGACAGGACACCAGTGTCCACGACGTAGGCCTTGACTCCAGATCCGGCAGTCGTCGGATACGAGTAGTCGGTACTGAGCGGCAGAGCCCGTTGGTCGATGCGATCCAGGCCCCAGGTGGCCCCGGGCTGGGTGTCCATCTTGGTGGCGATGCCCTCCGGCTCGATGGAGACGACCCCCCGCAAGGCCCCGAGAACCTGGGACGCCACTCCGGACAGTTCGACCGTGAGACCGGAGATGACTGACTCGAACACATTGGGAACGACGAGGTTCTGGGCTCGGAGGCGGGCCGCTTCGGCTCGGGCACTCACGCCTTGAGCGAAGGTGACGATGTATCGGGTCTTGCCGGCAACCGGCGTGGCCGCCGAGACCGGGCTCGCCGAGAGGGCCAGCGACCCGGACACGATGACCGCCGCGAGAAGGGTTCCTTGCAGTTTGCGCATAGCCCAAGAGTATAAACAAGTGGCTGAAATCGTGCCCCCTGGAGACGAGGAAGGTGTCAAATGTCCCCGGGCCGCTGGTTCGGTCAGGATCCGAGTGACCGAAGGATTTCGATCTCGGAGCTCTGGGATTGGCCGATGCTTTCCGCCAGAGCGGCGATCTCGGGATCGTCCCCGTCCTGCACAACCGTCTGGGCCATATCGATGGCCCCTTCATGATGGGCGATCATTGCTTCGATCCAGGCCGTGTCGAACTCTGATCCTGTCAGTTGGCGCAAGGAATCCAACTCTTCAAGGGTCAACATGCCTTTCATCATCGATGAATGGTCCACGCCGTCATCCGCAGTCAGGGAATGTCCGCCATCGGTGAGCCACTCCTTCATGAAGGCGATCTCGGGATCCTGTGCCGCCTTGATCGCGCGTGCCAATTCCTGAACCTCGGCGCTCGATCCCGTTGCCGGATTCAGAGCCAGATCGGCCAGTTCGATGGCCTGCTCATGGTGGGGGATCATCATCTGGGCGAACATGACGTCGGCATCGGTCTCCGATGACGAAGACCCACAGCCGGTCAAGATTGCAGCCATTGCGATCATGGCCATGGTCGTATGGCGACGATTCATGGTTTGTCTCCCTGGGTCCGGCTCATGAGAACGAGGCGCTCACGAGAGCCGCAGTGATCGCCAGCACGACTCCACCGCTGGCGATCTCGGCGGTTGCCAGTTTCATGACTTCGCGCTGTCGTTTGTCCATCAGATTCGGATTGTCCTTGGCTCGAGACGAGACACGACGTCGGTTCAGATCACCAAGGCGCAACATGATCACCACGACGAAAAGCTTCAACAGGAGAAGTCGACCATGACTCTGAGAGAAGAGCGTGGTGATTCCACCGTGGAGCCGCAACGTCTGAATCACTCCGGTGATCACCAGAGTGATGACTGCGAGGCGGGCCACCCGACCGTACCGATCGAAGGATCGCCACAGGTCCTTCGGCTCCACCCGCGGAGCAACGAAGAGAACGAGAATCACCAACCCTCCCAACCAGACCGACGTGGCCACGAGGTGGGCGACATCGGCGGGGATCCCGATCACCGGGACCGATCGCGAGCGGGAGTGACCGGTGTAGGCGAGAGTGAAGGCGTAGAGCAGACTCGCTACCAGGATTTGACGTCGACTGGTGATGGCGATCGGCCCATCCGGGAGTGTGAGGAGTTGATAGGCCAATACACCGCCGAGCACGGTGCGCACGAAGAGCATCGATCCAGGTGTGGTGTCGAAGACGTCGAACAGATGCGTCAGCGCTCCCAGCATCGATGTTCCGTGAACATCACCGAGGAAGACCAAAGTGAGAAGAAGCGGCGAACCCACCAGCGTTCCGGCCAGGATCTTCACGACCAGGTGCGCGCGCAGAGCGGAGAATATTCCCTTGGCGATGTACAACTCGGCGACGAGCAGACCACCCAAGAGCATCACCGCGACGTATCCGAGGAGACGAAAGGCCCAGCGAAGGATCTCCGGTGCCGGATTCGAGGCGCTGGTGGCGCCGGCTGTTGCCGATGTGCTCAACACCTCCGAGGACGTGATATCTGCTCCGACGCCGAAGGAGACTCGGCCCGAGATGACGTGGCCGTCGACGCTCACCAGTCGCCATCGGGCCGTCTGAGCGCCGGTCAGATCGGCTGGCAGGGTGAATCGGATTTCCGAGGTCGAGGTCCCGTGAACCGGTGGACCCAGTTGAGTGATCGACCCGTCCGGTCCCACCAACTCGCCGGATGCCGAATCGAGGGGGACCTCTTTGGCGAAGACCACGTCCCACGTTGCCGGAGACAACTCGGTGGTCGAACCGTCTGCGGGCGAGCTGCTGACGAATTCGTTATGGGCGAGAGCTGGAGCAGCCAGAGCAACGACCAGGCCGACGGTCAGGGATGACCCGACGAGGAGACGAGCAAGACGGGCGGAAGGCATGAAGATGCCAACAGTGTACGGCACCCTCCGAGCGGCCGGTCGGCAACCGAACTCGCGCCCGCACGTATGTGAGGCCTGTCAAGTCTTTGTGTTCCTCCTGCTCACTGGGCAGTTCTGCGGCGTGAAATCGTCGTTCGTGCGGTGGTCCTGTTGTAGGGAGACCAGCCATGTCACAACCACACACATCCAAGAAACGTCGCTCGAGGTCGCAATCACCCGTCAGTGAGGTCGATCCAAGCGGGCGACGGCCAACTCTGTTCATCGTTGAATCTCCCATCAAAGCCCGAACCATCGCCGGCTTCCTCGGTGACGATTATGTGGTTCGATCCACCAAGGGTCACATTGCCGACATCTCCTCCAGAGCCGATGCCGTCGACGTCGACAACGACTTCGCGGTGTCGTACGAGCTCCACGAACAAGGTCGTATGGCCATCGATGCGCTGGTCCAGGAATTGAGCAGCTGTGGTCGTGTCGTTCTGGCCACCGATGCCGATCGCGAAGGTGAGTTGATCGCTCAACTCGTTCTCGAATTCCTGGAACCTTCAGTGCCCGTGGAACGCATCACGTTTCATGCGGTGACCGAGGGTGCCATTCGCGAGGCGCTCCAGCACCCCCGCCCGATCGATCCGAACCTGGTTGCGGCAGCCAGAACGCGTCGGATCCTCGATCGACTCTTCGGATACGAGGTGACCGACGTGATGCGGCGCAAGGTACGACACGACACCACCGCCGGACGTGTTCAGAGTCCCGCGCTGCGCCTCGTCGTGGATCGAGAGTACGAGCGCATGGCCTTTCGATCGGCAACCTATTTCGACGTGGCGGCCACCATCGATGGTCTGCCGCCGGCCATCCTGAAATCCATCGATGGAACTCCGAATGCGACGGGGTCCTCGTTCGACAGCCTCGGTCGACAGGTCAAAGATGTGGTGCGTATCGACGAGTCCGAAGCCACATCCTTGGTCCGAGGATTGTCGACTGGAATCGTGGCATTGGAGGTGGTGGACATCGAACACGCCACGCGGTCGGTGACGCCACCCACTCCGTTCATCCTCAGCACCTTGGTGCAGGAAGCAGCCAGCCGATTGGCCATCGGGACCAAGGAGATCGAAAGTCTCAGTAATGATCTCTTCCATCGTGGCCACATCACCTACGTCCGGACCGATAACCCGGTGCATTACCCGACGAGCCGAGCTGAAATCCGTCAGGTGGTGGCCTCGAGATTCGGCGACGAATTCGTCGAGCCGAGTGAGCGATCCACGAGGACGAATCGCAAGTCCGTCCAAGGTGCCCATGAGGCCATTCGTCCAACTCGTTTGGATGTCGAGGAGCCGATCGGTCTCACTGGTAAGCAATTGGACCTCTATCGATTGATCTGGCAGCGGACCCTTGCCTCACAGATGACCGATGCCCGCCGGAGGACGACAACGTTGACCTTGCTGGGCATCATCGATGGACGGAGGTGCGAGTTCAGGACGTCAGGTTCGGTGCACACCGACCTCGGATTCCATCGGGTGTATCCCTCGAATTCGCAGGACGTTCACATTCCTGACCTTTCGGTTGGTGAACGCGTGCCGGTCATTTCGGCAGATGTTGTTTCCCACAAGACCAAGCCACCGGCTCGGTACTCCGAGGGCTCTTTGATCAGGGCGCTGGAGGAATTGGGCATCGGGCGGCCGTCCACCTACACGACGATCATTCGCAAGCTTCGTGAGGGGTACGTGTGGTCGCGTCGGGGAGATCGAAGTCTGATTCCCACCTTGACGGCATTCGCAGCACATCGGGTGCTGAGCACGTTCTTCGTCGATCTCATCAGCAACGAATTCACCAATGAACTCGAGGAACGCCTGGACGATGTTGCGCTCGGATCCGTCCCCGGACATCAGGTTCTTCGGGACTTCTACGTGGGAACAGTTCCCGATCGGCGTGGTCTGGTGTCGCTCATCGAAGCCGTGAACGATGAACTCGATCCGCGTGACCTCCATGCACTTTCGCTCGGGCGAGACCCGGAGTCGGGCGACGAGCTCGTCGTCCGAGCCGGAAAGGCCGACAAGATGGGACCTCGTCCCTATCTCAAGTTCAGAGGACTCAACGTGCCACTTTCCGATCGAATGGATCTCGACGATCTGCAGCTCGACGTGATCTTGAATGTTCTCCCCGTACCGAGGATTCTGGGCCTCGATCCAGTGACCGGCCAAGAGATCACCCTCAACATGGGCAGACATGGTCCCTATGTCGAGCGAGACGGGAAACGTGCATCAGTTGCCCGACTCGCCATTGTGCCCACACTGACCGTGACCGATGCCCGAACGTTGATCGAGGAAAAGTTGAAGCGAGACGCTGATCGGTCTGCGACCGGCCGAGAACCGAGTGCTCGGAGGTCGCGACGGCGGACGTGACTAGAGTCGGCTCGTGATCCTGGACCACCCAGCACCATTCACATCCGCGTGGACTGCTCGATGGATCTGGAACGGCCAGCCGGCCATCACCATGGAGTCGGCTACACGACCTGTTCTCGATCAGCCCCGTGACCGTGTGGTGTTGATGCGCCGCACTGTCGATCTCGATGGTGTTCCGGCTGCAGCTCCATGTCGTCTCTGGGCCGATGGTCGTTACATCCTGGTGGTGAACGGACGGGAGGTGGCTCGCGGCCCGGTGCGCAGTGATCCACGCAAGTCCCACTACGACCTCGTTGACCTGGCCCCATTCCTGGTGATCGGCCGCAATGTACTCGCCATCACGGCGCGTCATTTCGGGCGGGCCACGTCGTGGTGGATGCCAGCGCCGCCGAGTTACACGATGGGCGGCGGAGGAGTGGTGTTCGAGGCGGTCGTCGCTGACCAGGTCGTCGTGAGCGATCGCAGCTGGCGCGTGTGCGCGGGTGATGCCTGGACCCCGGTCGCCGTACCCGGTGACGTGGCCAGCCTGCCGCTGGAATCCTTCGATGCCCGCGTGCATCCGGCAATGTGGCAGGACGCCGAGTTCGACGACAGTCAGTGGGCCCGAGCCTTCGAGATCACTCCCTTCCACACCGGGGCCCACGGCTTCGCATCACCGCCGAGCGAACCCTTCGGAGCCCTGTTGCCGCCGGTGCGTCGAGCCTTTCCCGATGGTGAGCGTCATCGGGCTCGATTGGACCGACGGCACCAGTTGGCCGGTGCTGCCATCGACATCGATCCGGTGCGACAGGTCGTGGCCGATCAGCGAGGTATCGGCGGGGACTCCGGTCCGGTCTCCCTCTTGGGGTTCGATCTGGGACGAATCGCCGCGGGAACGGTGGTCATGACCGTCACCGGCGCCACTCCGGGAACGGTGATCGACGTCGCCGCCGCCGAGCATCGCGCGGATTCCGGGAAGATCGTGCCCCTAGGTCAGCATTCTGGATACCGATATATATGTCGCGGCGGTGGAGACGAGACGTTCGAGACCTTCGACCTGATCGGAACCCGTTTCTTTCAGGTCAGCGTGCGGAGCCCCGGTGATGCTCGAGGAGCAGGTGACATGTCCGCCGTCGGTGTTCCGACCATCGACCTGGTCGTCCGCGACCGTCATCGACCCCGTCCAGATGGTGCGACATTCGAATGCTCCGATCCGGTGTTGAACCAGATCTTCCGGGTGGGATTGCGAACCGTCGACCTCAGTGCCCTCGATGCATATGTGGATTGCCCGACCCGCGAACAACGCGCCTGGACCGGTGATTCAGTGGTGCACCAGATGGTCGATCTCGTGAGCAATCCCGATTGGTCGATGGCCATCTGGCATCCGCAATTGGCATCCATGGCGCGCAGTGACGGGATGGCGCACATGGCCGCGGCCTCGGACTTCGCCCAGGACGACCGCATGTTCATTCCTGATTGGTCGCTGCACTGGGTGCGCAGTGTCCACAATCTCTATCGCTATACCGGGGATCGCGATCTCGTCGCCGACCTGTTGCCGGCAGTCGAGCGTGTCCTGCGCTGGTTCGAGTCGTATCGGCGACCCGATGGTCTCTTGGAAAACGTCACCGGATGGGTGCTGCTCGACTGGTCCAGTGTGTACAGCTCGGGATGTTCGTCCACGTTGAACGCCTTGTGGGCCCGAGCTCTCGAGGATCTGGCTGAGATGGCCGAGTGGATGGGCAATGCCGGCACCGCGCGCTGGGCTCGCCAACGGTACGCCGAGGTTCGTGGCGCGTTCGACGCCTTCTGGGACGAAACACGTGGTGTGTACGTGGATCACATCGTGAACGGGGTCGTCGAGCGACAAGCCGCCCAGCACCCTGGTGCGACGGCCTTGGCCGCCGGCCTCGTACCCGCCGATCGAGTGGCGCGAGTCGTGGAACGTCTGGTGGATCGGTCTCGACTCATTCGTCATTCCTGGGTGATGGACTCGGTGACCGTCGATGGCGGCTCCACCGGATTCGTGCATCTCACCACCGGATATCCGCCCCCCACCTGGGACGTGGAGGATCAGATGGTGGAAGCCCAGCCGTTCTTCCGGTACGTCGTCCATGACGGTTTGGCCCGTGCCGGCCGAGCCGATTTGATCGCCGATCTCTGTCGTGATTGGCAGATCTTCCTCGATGCCGGGGAAACCACCTGGCCCGAATGTTGGAAGGGCGGTACCCGTTGTCATGGTTGGTCGTCCACGCCCACGCGTGATCTCATCGTGCACACTCTTGGCATCACACCTGCGGCACCGGGATATGCGCGGGTACGTGTGGAGCCGAACCTCGGTCACCTCGATTGGGTCCAGGCAACGGTGCCCACGCCGCACGGTCCAGTGAAGGTGGAAGCCTTCGCCGATGGACGGGTGTACGTTGAAAGTCCGGTTCCTGTCGTCTCTTCTCAGCCGGTAACAGTGAAAGGTTCAGTCATGAGTGAGTCCCCGAGTGTGGTCGCCCCTCCTCCTCCGCCTCTGTATCCGCCGGGCGTGCAGCCTGCATCGCCCTGGTTGCGATTGGCGGGATATCTGTTGGAGGCGATTCTGCAAATGGTGACTCTCGGTATCGGATGGCTGGTGTGGGCGGCCATCATTGCCGGCAAGGGTCAGACACCGGCCAAGCAGTTGTTGAGAATGCGGGTGGTCGACACGAGAAATCACCGGCCCGTCGGCTTCGCCCGCATGTTCTTCATGCGAGGCATTGTGGCGGGGTTGGTGGCCGCTCTGGCCATCGCCGTCACACTCGGCATCATCCTGTTCATGCCGTTCTGGAATCGCCGACGTCAAAATCTGTGGGACAAGGTGTCGCGTACCGTCGTCGTTTCCGATCCTGACAAAGCCTGGAGTCTGTGAGTTGCGGGAGCCAGTGGAATGATCGCTGAGATCGGTATCCCCGATCTGGCGAGCAGCACCCCGCTCTGGTTGAGTCTCGTCACCGTTTTCGTCAACGCCGTTGTCGGGGCTCTGCGTGGGTACACCGACGAGAGTCGGCAGTGGGACATCGTTGGTGTGAGCGTCTTCGCCTTGTTGATGGGCCTCGGTGGAGGATTCATCCGCGATCTGCTCATCGGCAATCTGCCCGCCGAGTCGTTGCGACGACCGTGGTATCTGGCCATCGTGGCGGGTGCAGTGATCGTGGTGCTGTTGATCGGTCGTCAGGTGGCGCGTATTCAGCCGGTCATGGTGTTCTTGAACGCCGTGGCCATGGGGCTCTTCGCCGTCACCGGCGTGGCCTACGCGCGCGAATTCGATCTGCCCTTCGTATCTTCGGTCCTGATCGGAACGTTGTCGGCCGTCGGGGGCGGCATGTTGGTCTCGGTTCTCCAGGGACATATTCCAACGGTGCTCCTGGTCGGTGCACCCCATGCTCTGCTGGCGTTCTGGGGATCGGTCACCTATGCCGCAGTGGCGATCTGGAACACCGCCGCCGCGTCGGTGGCCGGCATCGCCGTGGTCATCGTGGCCCAATACTTGGTGGATCACTTGGGGGTGCGCACTCGCCCTGCCCACCGCTGGCGTCTCCCGAAAGTTGGTGGATGAACGGGGGACTTTCGTCCCGTGACAGCAGCGTGAACGTCAGGTTGAATGGGTCGGACATACGGAGGTTGGGCATGGGTCGAGGTCTGCGAGTGGTTTTGGTCGGCACCTTGATCGTGGTGGGAGTGTCCTGTGGAGGCGATCCCGATGCCGGATCGATACAAGTGTTCTCTCCCGAGCAACTCGAACCCGCTCTTTTGACCGCTGAGAACTTCGGCGACGATTGGAGTGCCGACATGTTCGGGGTGTTCGCGAGTCGCGAAGAGGGACCACCCATTTTCGATCCGGCGGCCTGGTGTCCGAATTCGTTGGAAGATGTCGATGGTCTCGCCGAATTGAACGACATCGCTGCCAGCACCGGCGTGGCCGCGGAGATCTCCCAGACGCGCAAGGAGCAGCGGAGTTTCAGCGGCGTCTCCCAGCAGATCTGGTCCAACGACCAGGCCAGTCGCTTCGTCGATGTGCTCTCCGAGGCCTTCGATTACTGCGACGGAGCATCGTGGAACCCTGGAACCGAAGACGCGGATGAGTTGACCATTGAAAACCTGGGCAGTAGCGACCTCGGTGATCAGAGCGTGTCCGGGATCACCGTCGCCGTCACTCCGGGTCCCGATGGCCAGTACGTCTGGAAGAGCCGGGTCGTCGTCGTTCGGGTGGGTTCGGTGGTGATGACCCTGCGTGAACTGGATGTGCAGATCGAAGGGTCGGAGCCGT
>JBMTPW010000007.1:0-25674 GCA_049444115.1 Ilumatobacteraceae bacterium
CACATCGGTGTGCCGACTTCCCCACCTGCCACTCGGAGTCACGGAGAGACGATGCTCACCATTTTCCGCTCGACCAAGGGTGGTTCGGGGACGTCCACCGTGAGCGCCGGATTCGCCGGGATCCTCGGCCGCCGGACGAAGCGTCATGCCCCGCGTGCAGGGCGAGTGCTGGCCGTCGACCTGTGCGGTGATCTTCCGGCCGTGCTGGGCATCGCGACGCCGCTCATCGGACTGTCCGAATGGCTGGATCGCTCGAGCGCCCTTGACTTCGACGAGTTGTGCATCGATTGCGGCCAGGGCGTCCATCTGGTTCCCACGGGATCGCCTTCCCTTCCCGATCCGAACTCACCAGGGTGGAACCGACTGATCGCCGTCCTCGACGACCATCTCGCTCATGACGGACAGGTGGTGATCGACGCAGGAACGGAGGCCCTCCCACGCCTCTTCACCACACCGGCTCTCATGACAACGACGACGAAGTCGTCAACTCGCGTCCTTCTCGTCGTGCGGCCCTGTTACCTCGCACTGCGACGAGCCGTCGAAGAGATCACCGAGAGCAGATTCTCCGCCGACGGCGTCGTTCTGGTGACCGGTGGTGGTCGCGTCCTGACCCGCCGAGACGTGGAATCGGTTCTCGGCATTCCGGTCGTCGCCGAGGTTCCACTCGACCCCGATGTGGGGCGTCGAGTCGACTCCGGCCTCTTCCTTTCCCGCCTTCCGGCGTCGCTCGTTGCGGCTCTGGCACCCGTGGTGGACGGTGGCGGACCATGAGCGGCGCCAGGAGCCCAATTCCACTGCTGCCAGCACCACTCCAACGGCTCTGCGACGAGGAAGCCGTCACCGACATCCTCGTCAACCACGAAACCGAGGTCTGGACGGAGCGCCAGGGCATTCTTCAGCGGGAGCACGACCTCGCGCCGGGAATGATCGATCTCTCCCTCGAGCGGATCCTGACTCCTCTCGGTCGCCGTCTCGATCGCCTCTCACCGATGGTGGATGCCCGGCTTCCCGATGGCACGCGGCTCTGTGCAGTCATCGCGCCCATCGCCGCCAATGGAACCTGTGCGGCCTTCCGTCTGTTTCGCCGCCGAACCTTCGCCGTGAAGGATTTCGACGACGGTTCCTCTCCAGAAGTGCTCGCTGGCATTCTCGACAGCATCACCGAATCGGGGGCCAATGTCCTGGTCACTGGAGCCACCGGGAGCGGCAAGACCTCGCTGGTGGCCGCCCTCTTGGAGATGGCGAGCGATGACCGCGTGGTGATCCTCGAGGACACCCGCGAGATATCTCTGACTCACGACCACACGCTGCACCTGGAGGCCCGACCGGCCACCACCGAAGGCCGCGGACGGGTCACACTCGATGATCTGCTCCGGACGGCAATGCGTCTGCGCCCCGACCGCATCGTGGTCGGCGAGGTACGCGGATCGGAGGCGTTGACCTTGCTCCACGCAATGAGTACCGGACACCGGCGATGTCTGGCCACCGTGCACGCCAACTCGGCACTCGATGGTCTGAACCGACTCGAAGTGCTGGCCTTGCAAGGATTGCAGGGTTGGACCACTCGCGACGTCCGGGCCATGGTGAATGCGGCCATCGGTTACGTCGTACACATGAGCCGGGTACCGCACGGTCGACGAGTCGTCCACCACATCGGTGAAGTCATCGTTGCAACGAACGGCAACAGCGATCCAATGACCAATCGTCTCCGCGTCATCTTCAGTCGGTGAGGAGGTGCAGATCGACACCGCCCTGACGCGTCGACGGATTCGTCAGCGCCTGACGAACGAGGTGTGGACACCCAACGAACCACCTTCGGCATCGGACCCGGTCCACCTTCTCGGATCCCTCATACGCTCCTTGCACGCCGGCTTCACTCTGCGGCAAGCCATCATCGAATGTGGGGCCCGCCAAATGAGCGGACTGGCCCGGCGAATGACGGTTCAACTCCAGCAGGGTCGGTCGCTCGCCGACGTCTGCGAGGAACTTTCCACATCGAAGGTGCAGCGCCGGCGAGCGCTGTCGGACGACGAGTTGCTGGTCATTCGAGTGATCGGGCTGGCCCACACCTTGGGAGGTGATGAGGCCGGACTCTTGGACTCCGTGATGCAGGCCATCCTCGATCGACGTCGGTCGCGCAACGAACGCCTGACCCAAGCCGCCACTGCGATGTCCTCGATGCGCCTCTTGACCTGGCTACCCGTGATCTGTGGGCTTTGGATCGCCACGGAAGATCCGACCACCCGACGCTTTCTGGTCGAGGCTCCCGGCGGCCGCATCTGCTTGATCTGTGGAATCCTCCTGAATCTTCTCGGCCGAATCTGGTCCCGCCGAATCATGGGTACGTCATGACGATCCTGATGGTCACGACTCTGGTGCTGATGATGGCGCGTCGATATCGGCAGCGGAACCGACGCCAATCCGAAACGGTGCGTCGCTGTTTGCCCGAAGTGGTCGATTTGGTCATCGCCGCTCTGCGCGCCGGACACACTCCGGCTCGGGCCATGACCGTCCTGGCGGTTGCCGCGCCAGATCCGGTGCGAGGCGTTTTCAAGACGGTGGTCGCGGGGCTGGAACAGGGTGAGGCATTCACGATTCTTCTTCGCCATGCCGCCGATGGTTTGGGAGCCGATTACCGACCGCTCTGCGACGTTCTGGCCGCCAGTGAGCGTCTCGGTATTCCGACCGAAACAATGATCGTTCAATTGAGCGCAGACGCCCATCTCCTTCGTCGGTTGCTCGCCGAAGCCGACGCACGACGACTTCCGATACGGCTCAGTCTGCCATTGGTCTGCTGCACTCTTCCGTCCTTCGTCGTCCTGGTGATCGTTCCCGTCATCGCCGGAACCTTGACTCAGTTGCACATCACTCCATGAAGTCACCTGTCCGAAAGGCCGAACATGAACGACACATACAAGGTAAAGACACCGAGCGGTTCGCAGGATTGCGGGCAGGCCACATCGGAATACGCTCTGGTGATGTTGGCCGCCGCTCTCATCGCCTTGCTGGCAGTGGCCTGGGCCACCAGCGGCGGCGGGGCGGGCAAGATCGGCCAACTCTTCGATCGCGTGGTCGACAGCGTCACCGAACGTGCTCTGTGACCCATGAGCCCGATAGCGGGCAAGCCACAGTGGAATTCGCTCTCGTCCTTCCCTTGGCCTTGATGTGTTTGGCACTGGTGATCCAACTCTCGGTGATCGTGTCGGCGCAAACCTCCGTACATCACGACGCTCGGCTCGCAGCCCGGACGGCGTCGATGTCGGATGCACCCGCCATCGCTGCCGAATCCGTCGTGCGCGATCGGGGAACGGAAATCGAGGTCACCGTGACCGATCTCCTCGTCACCGTCGATCTTCGACGGCGCGTCCCGATCGTGGTTCCTCTGGTGGGAGGTTTCCTACCTTCCATCGACGTGAGATCCAGGATCACGATGGCTCTCGAGCCACCCATCCATACCGATGTCGGTGCTTCGGAGGGTGGCGTCATGGCGGTAGGTTGAGCGCGTGTCACTCTCGCTTCGTCGTGAAACCGTCGGTGGAGTCGACATCCTCGCTCTCAATGGAGCGGTTGATCTGTCCACCTTGCCGCGAGTTGCCGACGCCCTCAATCGAGCCGTCGCCGAGGGTCAACCGGTGGTGGCCGTCGATCTGGAAGCAATCTCCGTCATCGACGACGCTGCACTCGGCACCCTCCTCGGTGCTGCCAGTCGGCTTCGGCGCGAAGACCGTCGATTGGTCCTGATCAGTTCGGATTCCCGGATCGTGCAGCACCTCGAAGCAACCGGGGTGGCCTCGATCGTTCCGGTCGTTCCATCGCTCAGTTCGGTGACCACCTCGCAATGAGCCCGACGTCCGACAACCGACCGACCGTCTGGGTTCTCGGTGACCAGTTGCATCGTCGACAGGCCGCTCTTGCCCATGCCCACCCTGAATCACACCGCATTCTGATGGTGGAGAGCCAGGCGCTGATCCGATCACGGCGCTGGCATCTGCAGCGTGCCCATCTGGTCGTCGCATCGATGCGACGATTCGCCGACGAATTGCGCACCGAGGGTTTCGAGGTGGATTACCGCCACGCCGCGTCCCTTCGACAAGGTCTCGCCGAACATCGGAAGGAATTCGCTCCGGAAGAAGTGGACGTCACCGAACCGAACAGCTGGTCGGGCCTCCACATGGTTCGGGCCAGCGGATGTCGCGTTTTCGAGGGCACTCAATTCCTGTGTCATTACCGGGCCTTCGCCGACTGGCGCACCGAATTCCTCCAACATCGCAAGACCCTGAAAATGGAGGATTTCTATCGCTGGCAGCGCCGGCGTCTCGACTACCTGATGGACGATGGCGGCGAACCCGAAACCGGAGTCTGGAACTACGACGCAGAGAATCGACAGCCTCCACCCAAGGATGCCGCCACCAGGTGGTCGACACCGATTCGCGACGAACTGGACGAACTGGACCATCAGGTGATTGCCGAACTCGCCCCGTACTGCGCCGGCCAGCCACCGGACGGAACCTGGGCCACCACTCGCTCCGGAGCACTCGCCCGACTCGAACATTTCATCACGTACGTTCTTCCCGAGTTCGGTCCCCATGAAGATGCCATGACAACCAAGAGTTGGCATCTGGCACATTCGCTCCTGTCGCCGTATCTGAACATCGGTCTGCTCCACCCCCGGGAGGTGTGTGATGCCGTTCAACAGGCCTATGTCCAGGGGCGCGTCTCGATTGCCTCGGCAGAAGGATTCATTCGTCAAGTCATCGGCTGGCGTGAATACGTCTGGGGTCTCTACTGGTTGGGAATGCCCGAATACGCCGAGATGAACGAACTCGCCGCACACCGTGATCTGCCACCGGTGTTCACGGGGCATGCGTCCACGGAGATGAACTGCGTGGCCTCCGTACTGGCCGATGTCGATTCTCGCGCCTACGCCCACCACATCCAACGCCTGATGGTCATCGGCAATCTCTGCCTGATCTCCGGTGTGGAACCCCAGCAGGTGACCGACTGGATGTGGGCGAACTTCATCGATGGCGCCGAGTGGGTGATGGTTCCCAATGTCATCGGCATGTCGCAGTTCGCCGACGGTGGACGGATGGCCACCAAGCCGTACGCGTCGGGTGGCGCGTACATCGACAAGATGAGCGACTACTGCAAAGGGTGCCGATTCGACCGGACGAAGAGAGTTGGTGACGATGCATGTCCGTTCACCACGCTCTACTGGGATTTCATGGCCCGCCATGAACAACGTTTCGTGCGCAACGCCCGCGTCGCCCAACAGGTGCGGGCGGCGTTCAAACTTTCCGATCTCGATGCGGTGCGCGTGCGAGCAACCGAGGTTCTCGAGCAATTGTCCGCCGGGAAGCTCTGATCGACTTCAGGTCTGCTTGGGTCGCCGACGGTACCCGCGACGATCTTCCACTTTGAGACGCGCTCGCTGTTCGTCTTCGAGAGCAGCTTCCTCGGCAACCAACCGCTTCATGCTTTCCACTCGGCGCGCATCCAGATCACCGGCCCGAACGGCCGCGCGGATCGCACACTCGGGTTCCTCCTCGTGTTTGCAATCGCGAAAGCGGCAGGCGTCGGACGCGGTGAAGATGTCCGAAAATGCCCGTTCGATACCCGTCCCGCTCGACCAGAGACTGACGGCGCGCACTCCCGGAGTGTCGATCAACCAACCCGCCACGCCGACGGGGTCGGAGGGGAGAGGAACCAACTGCACCGCCGTCGTGGTGTGCCGGCCTCGTTGATCGCCGAAACGTACTTCCCCGGTGCTCTGGACGTCCCCTCCGACCAAGGCATTCACGATGGTGCTCTTGCCCACACCACTCGCTCCCAGGAGCGCAATGGTGCGGTAGCCCTGACCGTACTGGCGCAGCGCGTCCAGACCGTCTCGCCGCACACCACTCACGACATGCACCGGAACCCCCGGGGCCACGGCCTCGAGAGCCTGGACGCGGCGGTCCACTTCGTCGGGATCATCCATGAGATCCAACTTGGTGAGCACCAACACGGGACGCGCTCCGCTGTCGAATGCCAGCACGAGTTCGCGCTCGAGACGCCGCTGATTGGGAGGCGAAACCAGAGCGTGCAACAAGAAGACGACATCGATGTTGGCGGCGATGGTGTGCGGCTCGGCCCGTTGCCCCTCGAAACTGGCTCGGCGTACGAAAGCACTGCGTCGCGGCAAGACGTATTCGACCCGCTCGTGATCCTCCGAGGCCACCACCCAATCACCGACGGCCACATCGGCACCGATGTTGCGAACACGCAATGCGTCCACGGGTGACGATGGGGATGCGAACCACACGGTGCTCCAACCCCGATCGAGCCGAGCCACGCGTCCCGGACCTTCATGGGTGGCCACGTCCCAGTGGTGCTCGGAACATGCGTGAGTCCAAACGCTCTCCCAGACCTCGTCCCATCCGAGAGCCCGCAATGATTCGTGCACGAACATGACGGTAGTGCCGAAATCTTCTCTGGCTCGGCCCGTCGACAGTTCGCTTGTGAAGGTTGTGACGTGAAAATTTTCTGGACCGTCATCCACAACCAAATACGACGTCGGCCATCGAACTCACCGTGACGTTCGAGCATCTGCTCACACTGCCGTGGATGTTCCCTCCCACCTGCGATGATGTCGGCGTCGACGATCATTCCAAGAGGAACGACGAACGACAGGTCGCGCGTGTCGTCGCGTCTCGACCGACATCGGTGGAATTCGTCTATCCACAGGCCCCCTGCCCGGTTCCTCCTTGACATGGCTACCCTCCATGCCGTAGCGGTCTATATATATGTCTAAACCCCTCGTCATCGTCGAATCGCCAGCCAAGGCGAAGACCATCGCCTCATTTCTCGGTTCCGACTACGAAGTGCAGGCGTCGGTCGGTCACGTCGCCGACCTGCCCTCCAAGGGACTCGCCGTCGATGTCGACAACCATTTCAAGCCCACCTACGAACTGACCGAGCGGGGTGCGAAGGTCATCAAAGAGTTGCGTCGCCTCGTCAAGACCGCCAGTGCCGTCTATCTGGCCACCGACGAAGACCGCGAGGGTGAGGCCATCAGCTGGCACCTCATCGAGAACCTGAAGTCGGCGATCAAACCCGGCACTCCGGTGCATCGTGTGGTCTTCCACGAGATCACCAAGGCAGCCATCGATCATGCCTTCTCCTCTCCTCGCGATCTGGATTACGGGTTGGTGGATGCCGCCGAAACCCGACGCATCCTGGATCGGCTGTTCGGTTACGAGGTATCGCCGGTGCTGTGGCGCAAGGTGAACCGCGGCCTGTCGGCCGGACGTGTGCAGAGTCCCACCGTGCGTCTGGTGGTCGAGCGGGAACGGGAGCGGATCGCGTTCGTCTCGGCCGCCTACTGGGGACTGGATCTGATCTCCGAGACTCAGCCATCCTTCAAGGCCAATCTGCTCGAGATCGGTGGACGTCGCGTCGCCACCGGCAAGGACTTCGACAGCGATGGCCGTACCAAGGGCGAAGTGGTGGTCCTCGACGAAAGTGCGGTCACCACGTTGGTGACAGGCCTGCGAGATGCTCCCGTGACCGTGTCCTCGGTGGAGGACAAGCCCTACCGCTCCTCGCCCAAGGCCCCCTTCATGACGAGCACCCTGCAGCAGGAGGGCGTTCGCAAACTACGTCTTTCCTCACAGCAGACGATGCGCACCGCCCAGGGTTTGTACGAGCGGGGATTCATCACCTATATGCGTACGGACTCGGTGACCTTGGCCGACGAAGCCTTGGATGCCGTTCGCTCCGAGATCCGCCGCGAGTTCGGTGCCGAGTTCCTGCCCGATGCGCCGCGCTCCTATGCGAACAAGGTGAAGAACGCTCAGGAGGCCCACGAGGCCATCCGTCCCACCCTGCCATTGCGCTCTCCTGAATCCGTCGCCAGTCAATTGAGTGGTCCGGACCTGGCGCTGTATCGGCTCATCTGGCAGCGAACCCTGGCTTCCCAGATGCCCGATGCCCGAGGGGTCACCGTCTCCATTCGGCTGGAGGCCGAGGCCGCCGGTTCGACACCGCAACGTTGCACCTTCGCCGCCAGCGGGACCACCATCACCTTCGCCGGTCACCGCCGGGTCTACGAGGAATCCCGCGACGACGACACCGAGGCCGGCGACACCGAAGCCCTACTTCCAGCTCTCGAAATCGGACAGCGGGTGGCGGTTCGCTCCTTCGACCCGGCTGGACACGAGACGTCGCCACCGGCGCGCTACACCGAGGCGTCCATCGTGAAGAAGCTCGAGGAGCTCGGCATCGGTCGACCCTCGACGTGGGCGTCGATCATTCAAACCGTGCAGGACCGGGGATACGTCTGGAAGAAGGGGCAGGCCCTCGTGCCGACATGGACCGCCTTCGCCGTGGTCAACCTTCTGGAACGTCACTTCTCCAAACTCGTCGACTATCAGTTCACTGCCGGCGTGGAGGAAGACCTCGACGAGATCTCCCAGAAACTTCTCGCCAAAGACAAGTGGCTGCACGACTTCTATTTCGGACTCGACACCTCAGATGCCGCCGTCGGTGACGAACAACTGGGTCTGAAGCGCCTCATCCAGCAGAACATCACCGATATCGACGCCGCCGAGATCAACTCGTTCACGCTCGGTGCCGATCCGAACACTGGTGAAGTGGTGGCGGTGAAGCCGGGCAAGTATGGACCGTATGTCAAGCGTGGTGACGAAAATGCTGCGGTCCCCGATTCCTTGACCCCCGATGAGCTCACTCTGAACGAAGCACTGCGACTACTTGCGCTGCCCAAGAGTGACGAGCCCATCGGCGAACTGGACGGACTTCCGGTGTTCCTGAAGAGCGGGCGATTCGGTCCGTACGTGCAGTGGGGCACCATGGAAACACCTCCTCCGAACATGGAAAAGCCCAAGATGGTCAGTCTCTTCAAGACCATGGTGCTGGAACGGATGACCATGCACGATGCCGAGCAGTTGCTCACCCTGCCCCGCACCGTGGGGATCGATCCCGCCGATGATCAGCCGATCATCGCTCAGAACGGAAAGTTCGGTCCGTACCTGCAAAAAGGAACCGATTACCGAACTCTGGAGAACGAAGAGCAGTTGCTGACCGTCACTCTCGATCAGGCACTGGGGATCTACGCCCTGCCCAAAGTATTCCGGCGCGGTCGGCAATCACCGAACAGCGGCCCCTTGCGCGAGTTCGGTGTGGACCCGGCGAGCAGTCGGCCGGTGGTGGCCAAGGATGGCAAGTTCGGAACGTACGTCACCGATGGGGAAGTCAACGCGTCGCTCGGTCGCGGTGATCGACTCGAGGACATGTTGCCCGAGCGAGCCTTCGAACTTCTGGCTCTCCGTCGCGAAGTGATGGCCGAAAAGGGCATCACGCCAAAGACTCGCGGCTCGGCAACCCGAGCATCTGCCAAGAAGGCCCCGGCGAAGAAGTCTGCTGCCAAGAAACCGGCGACCAAGAAAGCCGCCACCACGAAGCCCGCGGCCAAGAAGACTGCGGCCCGCAAAGCGCCGGCCAAGAAGAAGCCCGCCGAGACCACCTCCTGAGCGCGCCGTGACGTCGGGTCGGTACATCGCCTTCGAAGGCATCGAGGGGTGCGGCAAGACCACCCAGACCGAAGCGCTGTCCGCGTGGTTGCGCGCTGCGCATCCGCACACCGTGACAACCCGGGAAACCGGAGGCACATCCATCGGCCAGCGCATCCGCGATGTTCTGCACGATGTGGCCAATACCCATCTGGACCCGGTGGCCGAGGCCTTGTTGATCGCCGGAGATCGCGCCCAGCATCGAGCCGAGGTGCTGGCTCCGGCGCTGACATCCGGAAAGCACGTGGTGAGCGACCGCAGTGTCTATTCAACGCTGGCCTATCAGGGGTACGGCCGGGATCTCCCCATCGACATGGTCCGGCAGGTCAACGACTGGGCGCTCACCGGAATCTGGCCCGATCTGGTGATTCTGTTGGAGGTGCCCCATGATCACGCCATGGAACGTCTGCGGTCGCGGTCACTCGACCGCTTCGAGAACGAAACCGACGTCTTCTTCGAACGCGTGGCCCGGGGGTTCCGAACCATGGCCGATGCCGATCCCGATCACTGGCTGATCGTGGATGGCCGCAGTGCGCCCGAAGTCATTGCTGCCGAGGTGCGAGACGGTGTCTCGGCGCGACTGAATCTGCCATGACGACATCCCAGGCTCCGTTGCCATGACGCCGTCAGCGCGTTCCGCTTCGGCGACGGCCTCGGTGTACAACGCCGTCGTCGGCCAGGAGCAGGCCATCTCCAAACTGCGTGCGCTGGCCGATTCTCCCGCACACGCGTATTTGTTCGTCGGTCCTCCCGGTTGTGGCAAAGAGATTGCAGCACGTGCCTTCATCGCCACTCGGCTCCAAGGTTCCGAGGATCCTCGGGAGCGAACCGCCGACTTGGTGATGCGCGGCATCCACGTGGACGTCCACGAGCTGGAACGCGAAGGCGCGGCCATCTCCATCGACCAGGCCCGCGATGAGCTCGTGAAGTTGGCCCAGCAGTCCTCGGTGGAAGGACGATTCCGCACCATCCTCGTCCACGATGTTCATCTCTTGGCCGACGACGCGCGCGCAGCAATTCTGAAAGCCGTTGAAGAACCGGGTGCCGAGAACATGATCGTGCTCCTCGGAGACGATGTTCCTGACGCGATGTCCACGATTGCCTCGCGATGTGTGCGGATCGACTTCGGTCCGATCGCCGATGAACTGATCATTGAAACGCTTGTGACCGAGGGCGTGGACGGTGCCCGGGCCCGCGACATCCCACAGGTCGCGGCCGGTGATCTGAGTCGAGCGCGCATCCTGGTGAACGACGACTCACTCGTGCAACGCAGTGAGTTGTTCGCTCGGGTACCCCTTCAGCTGGACGGTACGGCGTCCCGAGCGTTGCAGATCACCGACGATCTCTTGGGGGCCATCGAGGCATCACTCACCGCCTACAAGGAGAAACAGGCCGATGAACTCGCCGACCTCGAAGAGCGAGCGCGATTCCTGGGTGAACGGGGACTCGGGCGCGCCAAGGTGGAGGCCCGCCACAAGCGCGAACTCCGCCGCCATCGCACCGACGAGATCCGATCCGGTCTGCGGATCATGACCCTCGTCTATGCCGATGCGCTGAAACAATCCGCCGACACCGCGGCCCATCACCTCACGGATTCCTATGTACGGGCCGTGAAGACCCTGCGTGACGCCAGTGTGGCGCTGAGTGTGAACGTGAACGAGAAACTCCTGCTGGAGAACCTGCTCTTGAATCTTCCGACCATTCCCTCCGACCAGAATCACTCGCTGACACCCCGATAGCCTGCCGATCAGCGGCGGTGGCGCCGAACCGATGGGGGTGGCCATGCGACAGTTGGCAGGACTCGACGCCAGCTTTCTGTATCTGGAAACGCCCACCACGTTCGGTCACGTCAACGGGATGGCCATCTACGAGCGGCCATCACCGGACTTCGATCCCTTCGAGGCCGTGCGCGAACGATTCGGAGCCATGGTCGGCCGCGTCGAACCCTTGCGACGTCGCCTGGTGGAAGTTCCCTTCGGACTCGACCATCCGTATTGGGTGGACGACCCCGACTTCGATCTGGATTATCACGTGCGTCATTTGGGACTGGCTCCCCCGGGCGCAGATGACCAGCTGGCCGAGCAAGTGGCCCGCATCGTCAGCCGTCCCATGGATCGCTCCCGTCCGCTCTGGGAGGTCTACGTCATCGAAGGTCTCATCGATGGACGCTGGGCCATGCTCACCAAATTGCATCACGCCACCATCGATGGCGCCGCCGGCATGTTGTTGTTGAACATGCTCACCGAATCGGACCCCGATGCCACACATCAGTTGGAGCCCGTGGAGTGGGAACCCGAGCAGTTGCCGAACCCATTGGATCTTCTGCAACGCACCATCGGGTCATTGTTGGCCAACCCCGTCAAGGCCATGCGACTGCAATTGCGACTCGGACAGAACCTTGCCGAAATGGTGGGAGCAACCGGCATCGGCGAAGCCGCGGCCAAGGCCCGCGATCGGGTGCGCAGTCTGGTCGGGTCCACCGTGCAGACCCCGGAGAACGAACGAAGGGTTCGGCTTCCGCTGTCGCCGGCGCCACCGACACCATGGAACAAGACCATCACCGCTCATCGGCGGTTCGCCATGCGCTCGACGTGGATCGAGAACATCCGACTCATCAAGAACGCCACCGGCGGCACCGTCAACGATGTGGTGATGGCGGTGTGCTCGGGTGCGCTACGCCGGTATCTGCTGGAGAAGGATGCCCTACCGGACCGCACGTTGCGCGCCATGGTGCCGGTGTCCATCCGCACGGGTGATGAGGACGATCCCTGGAGCACCCGAGTGTCGGCGATCGTTGCCGAGTTGCCCACATTGTGCGAGGACCCGCGGGAACGGATCCATCTCTGTCAAGAAGCCATGGCTGATGCCAAGAAGCAGTTCGATCTCATCCCGGCCGATGCCATTGCCGAAGGCACCCAGGCCACTTCTCCGGTGATCTCCACCGCGGCATTGCGCCTGGCTTCGCGTCTGCGTCTCGCAGATCGCATCAACTTGCCCACCAATGTGGTGATCTCCAATGTTCCCGGTCCGCGACAACCGCGTTATTTCGCCGGCGCCAAATTGGATCAGTACATTCCCATCTCCATCGTCACCGATGGGATGGGTCTCAACATCACGGTCCACAGTTGTCTGGAGCGCCTCGACTTCGGTCTGATCGCTGCCCGGGAACTGGTACCCGACCTCTGGCACCTGGCGGATCTGCACATCGACGAGATCGATCGGTTGCTGGACGCCTGTGGGATCGATCGACCCGAACCCCGGCATCCACCGTCTCATCGACGCGACGCGGCCTAGATCACGGGATTCGCTCCCGAGAGGGTTGGCGGTAGCATCGGAGTCCCTTGCCCGGGTAGCTCAGTTGGTAGAGCAACGCACTCGTAATGCGTAGGTCGTCAGTTCGATTCTGATCTCGGGCTCCAGGTCATCGCCAGGGACGTCACCGCGACCATCATGAACATCCCACATTTGTCCCGTTCGCAAAGCGAGTTCCTTCCTCTCGTTGGTGACTCCCCTTGCCCTGGATAATTTCCCCAACATGAAGACATTCAGTTCGCGTACCCGTTCCGGTTTCGTTGCACTACTGGCGGTTGGATCCATCGCTCTGGTTGGCTGCGGCGATGACGAGGGTCCGTCATCCACCGAGGCCCCGAGTACCGAGGCACCGACCACCGGCATGCCAAATCCGGCTTCGGTCTACTGCGAAGAACAGGGTGGCACCGTGGAGATCGTCGAAGAGCCCGCCGGTCAACGCGGTTTCTGCAATCTTCCCGATGGCACGCGCATCGACGAGTGGGAGTACTTCCGCGCCAACAACTGACGCTGCCGTCAACACTCCAGGACGTCAGGCAGCCAGGTTTCCAGTCGCTCGACGATTGCGGTGCCGCTGTGCTCCAGAAGATGACCGTCTCCTTCGCACACCACAACCTCCCCGCGCCCGGCCATCGCGGCCACGATCTCACTCGACTGCAGGGGCAACAACTCATCGCCATCACCGTGGAACAACAGCAACGGTCGACCCCGAAGACCGGCAGCAATCTCGCATCCAGCCGATTGGGTGGCGAAGGTGACCACGCCGACGACCTCGTCCATGGCCACACCGACGCGAACCGCAACGGCGCCCCCGAATGAATGGCCCATGACCACCACGCGGCGCGCGCCGGCGTCGAGCGCCAGCTGCGTCGCCGCGGCGACGTCCAAACAGCAAGCATCCATGTCATTGGGCCGCCGATACGACACCCGGAGTACCGGAACGCCGCGCTCGGACCAGCGATCTCCGATCATTTGGTAGAGGCCATGGGATGGTCCGAGAAGACCCCCCATTGCTCCTCCACAGGCCACGATGGCCGATGATCCGAGCTCCACGTTCTTGGGCACCTGATGCCAGAGCACGGTGACCAAGCCCCGCAAGGTGAACAATTCGACATGGCGTAGATCAGGGGTGATCATGGCGCTCTGGGAGGCCAACACCGCGAGGGCGTCGAGAGGCGACTCCATCGCTTGTACCCTACCTCGGAGATGTCCGCCCCCCGGATCCCCGTCGTCGATCTCAATGATCCGCAGCAACGTGACGTCGCCATGCGCGTCGGACGTGCCTGGCGCGAAATTCGTCGCGGCGCATCGATGAGTCAGCTCATCGAGTATCTCTTCGGCGTTGGCGACGATGCCCTCGAAATCGGTCAGATGGACACCTTGGATCTCCTCGTGCAACAGCCGTCATGGCGAATGGGTGACTTGGCCGATGCTCTGCGCGTGGATCCGTCCACGGCAACGCGCGCCGTGCAACGCCTGGAGAGATTCGGTCTGGCCACCCGCTGCAACAGTCCTGAGGACAAACGTGTGGTCATGGTTTCGGCCACCGCGGCTGGACGCCACCGGCATGCCGATGCAGCTGCACATCGACAAGAACTCATGCACCACATCATGTCCTCGTTCGGCCACGGCGAACTGGAGAACCTGGCCTCGACATTGGAACGGTTCATCGGCGCCATCGATGATTTCGTCAACAGTCTCCCCGATCAGTCGACTTCCACGAACCATGGCTGACCGTTCGACCTTCGCCGACGAGGCCATGCAATACGCTCCGCAATTGTTGAGCACCGCCATGCGCATGACCCGCAATCGATCCGATGCCGAGGATCTGGTGCAGGACACCATGCTCAAGGCCTACCGGTCGTACAACTCATTCCAAGAAGGAACCAACCTGCGAGCCTGGTTGTTCCGGATTCTCACGAACACGTTCATCAATACCTACAACGCCAAGAAGGCGCGTCCACAAGAAGACGACCTCGGCGAATTGGAAAGTCTGTATCTGTACCGACACGTCGGGCAGATGAGCGACAAGTTGAAGGGACAGAGTGCCGAGGACGAAGTCTTCGATCTCTTCACCGACGACGAGGTCAAACAAGCACTCGAGGAACTTCCCGAGGTCTACTTGTTGCCGGTGTTGCTGGCCGATATTCAGGACTTCTCGTATCAGGAGATCGCCGACATGCTGGACGTGCCGATCGGCACGGTGATGTCGCGACTCCATCGAGGCCGGAAGGCCTTGCAAAAATCGCTGGTGGATTTCGCCAAGGAACGGGGTCTGATCGATGCATCGGTTTGATGTGGGCCAACGTTCGTCTCAGGATGTGGAAGGGAGTGGCCGTGGCGGAATGCGATGAGACCATTCGACAGTTGTACGCCTATCTCGACGATTTCCTCGACGAGTCGCTGAAGGCCGAGATCAGCTCCCACTTGGTGGAGTGTCCGGACTGTCAGGGGCGAGTGGAGTTCGAATACTCCTTGAAGGCTCACATCCGTGTGCGCGCCAAAGAGGAGCCACTTCCTGACGAATTGCGGCAACGACTGCTCAACTGCTTCGATCTCGACATGACCGAGGACGGCTGACCGCCTCACGACCCGTCTCGACGTCCGACAACTGGCCGGTTCCCCGGCGAATGGCTACCATGGAACCATGCTCGCTGCGAATGTTTGGCACTGGTGGATCGGCGTCGTTCTCACGGTCGTCAGCGTTCTGACGGTGGTCGCCCTCGGCGGGGGCTACATCAAGCAGGTCACCGCCACCCGCTTTCCGGGCAAGCGGCAGCGGCGCGGTCACGACGAGGGCTGAGCCATTCCCGATCGGGGCCTTCCACCCGGTTGGGCCGACGTCCCGCTCGTCGACGACCTGCTGACACGCTGTTCGTTCCCGGCACCCGGATCATCGGTGGTGTGTGCCGTCTCCGGCGGTGCCGACTCGCTGGCACTGATGGCCCTTGCGGTGGCTGCTTCCTTGAACGTCACCGCGGTCCATGTCGATCACCGCATCCGTCCCGATTCGAACTCCGAGAGCACCCGTGTCGAACACGCCGCCCGAGCTCTGGGCGCAGCGTTCCAAGCAGTCACCGCAGACGTGGGTCCCGGGCCGAATCTCGAAGCGCGCGCCCGCTCGGCGCGTTACGCGGCGCTCCCACCCGACGTGCTCACCGGCCACACCGCCGATGACGTCGCCGAGACGGTGATTCTGAACCTGTTGCGCGGCGCCGGCCTCGACGGTCTGTCCGGAATGCGTGCCGTGGGCGGACCGAGCGGTCGGGTTCGGCATCCCCTGCTCGGCATTCGGCGCTCGGACACCGAGCGTCTCTGTTCGTTTCTCGGATGGGAACCCCTCCAGGACCCGAGCAACCTCGATCCGTCCATCTTGCGCAACCGTGTCCGCCGGGAGATCCTGCCGCAACTGGGCCTGGCGGCCGGACGAGATCTGGTCCCGATCCTGTGTCGGCAAGCGGCTCTCATGGCCGACGAAGCCGACATACTCGACACCCTCAGTGAGGCCATCGATCCCACCGACGCCCGCCAACTCGCTGCCGCGCCCGTGGCCCTGGCTCGCCGGGCCATCCGACGGTGGCTCACGGGTGAGCATCCACCCGATGCCGCCACCGTGGAACGGGTGCTCGCCGTGGCTCGCGGTGAAGCAGTGGCCTGCGAGATTCCGGGCGGTCGACGGGTCACCCGCTCCCATCAACGACTCACTCGTCACTGAACCCGCTCACGCGAGGGCCTGATCAGGACTATTGTCGTCGAGGTGCCACCGAAGTTACGAGGAAAATGGGCCCAGGGAATCAGCCCTCGCAACTTCACGTGGATCCTGAAGGATCGACTGGCGGTGTGCGAACGACCCGGGGGCTATGGCGACAACCACCGACGCGTGCGCCGTCAAGAGGAGATCATTTGGATTCGCGAGAACCAGTTCGGCTGTCTCATCAGCATCATCACTGCTCCGCACAATCTGCACAATTACGACGAAATGGGAGTCCACTACCAGCACCGTCCCTTCAACCCCGATGGTGTGGACGATTGGGCCCGGGGCTTGTTCAAAGAAACGCGGCGACTTCTCACCAACGACGTGAAGGTTCTCGTACATGGTGAGGAGGTCGGCGATCGCATCATGGGGGCCATGGCGGCCTTCGTCCGTTGGAACGGCCTGGTCGATGATCCCAAGGAGGCCATTGCCATTGGTGAGCGTCTGGCCGGCCACCAACTGGATCCCGCAGCGCGCGAACTCATCCTGAGAGCCCACCTCCTGCGCTGATCCCGCAGTACCCTCTACAGCGGACATGGATTCTGCATCCGGGCGCCGGATTCTGATCACCGGAATGGGTGGGCAGTTGGGGTCCCTCATTGCCTCCGAAATGGAGAAGCAACCCTGGGTGGGCAGCATCACCGGCATCGATTCCGATCCGCCGCGACGGCGACTGGATCGCTGCGAATTCCACCGCATCGACGCCGCCGATGCCGATCGCACCCGGTCGGTCATCCATGCCTTCGACCCGCACGTTCTCATCCATGTGGCGGTCTGGGAACCCGATGCCCGAGCCAAGCCGCGCCACGCCGAGATCTTCACCCGCGACGCAGCGCATTCGGTTTTTGCTGCGGCGCGCTCGTGTGCATCCCTCGAACACGTGGTGATTCGCTCCGGATTGGAGGTCTACGGTCGCGCCGGAGGCCGACCCGACGTTCCCGATGAGAACGCTCCGACCGCACCCACCACGTTGTACGGACGCATGTTGGTGGAGCTCGAGCAGTTCGCTGCGACGTCCTTCACCGGTACTGGGGCCGATGTCACGCCCTTGCGATTGGCTCCGGTGGTGGGCCCGCACATCCCGAGTCCCCTCGGGCGGCTGCTGCGTATGCCCTTCGTACCTTTCAACCTGCTGCGACCGCCGCTGTTCAGCGTGCTCCACGAAGACGACGCCGCCCGCGCCTTCATCCTGGCCGCACAACGAACCATCGGAGTGCCCATCAATGTCGTCGGACCTGGAGAAGTCAGCGGCTTTTCCGTGGCCCGGCGCAGTCACCACATTCCCTTGCCGCTCATCGGACCGGAGTGGATGATCACTCGACGAATCGCCCACCTCTTCGGTGCCCCGGTTCCCGATCACGTGATGGAGGTCCTGCACCACGGTCGACGTGGCAGCAGTTCGCGTTGCCGTTCCCGCCTGCAATGGGAACCGCAGATGAGCACCGAGGACATCATCGATTCCTTGTTCACCTGGGAAGGTGTGGTGCGCATTCCACCAAAACAGGCTTGGGAGGTCGCCACATGAGTTACGCCGTGGCCACTGACGGAGTTCGTCTGCATTACGAAGTTCTCGGTCGCAAGTCGGCGCCGCCGGTCCTGATGATTCAGGGACTCGGTGCCGACAAGCACCTCTGGGATCTTCAGCGACTGGTGTTGGCCACGCGCTACCGCGTCATCGCCCACGACAATCGCGGTGCCGGCCGCAGTGACAAACCTTTCGGGGCGTATTCGTTGGAACAGATGGCACACGACGCGATGGCGGTGCTCGATCATGCCGGGGTGGAGAACGCCCACATCGTGGGGGCATCCATGGGAGGGGCGATCACCCAAGTGGTTGGTCTCATGTACCCCGAACGCACCCGCTCACTGGCGCTGGTGTGCACCTCGTGCAGCAACCATCAGTGGCGCCGAGATCTCCTGGCCTCCTGGTCCGAAATCGCCACCAAACAAGGGATGGGCGAAATGACCGCGCAAGCGGCGCGCTGGGTCATCGGGCCCCGTTCCCTACGGCGCCTCTGGCCAGCCGTCGGCTGGATGGGTCCCATCGCCACCGCTCGCGCTTCCCATGGTTTCAACGGCCAAGTGCGGGCCATCCTGGATGCCGACGACTCGTTGCGTGACGCGCTGGGTTCCATTCGTGTTCCCACCGCAGTCATCGTCGGCAACCAAGACGTCCTGACGCCACGTGGTGACAGCGAGGAATTGGCTGAACTGATCCCGACAGCGGAGTTGACGGTGCTCTCGGGTGCCGCCCACGGTCTGATGGTGGAACACGCCACCACGTTCAACCGGGTTCTCGGAGATTTTCTCGGTCGGGCCAATCGAGCCTGGGAGACGCGCCAGGCCGAGGCGAACACCGTGCGCCATCTCCGCTCCGTACCGAGCGCTTCCTGATCCGCCCGACGTGGCTCGAGTCGTCATCGTCGGAGCCGGTCTCAGTGGTCTGTGCGCCGCGACCAGATTGCGAGATCTCGGGCACCAGGTGACGGTCCTGGACAAAGGCCGCGGTGTGGGCGGCCGTCTGGCAACCCGCCGCATGGATACTCCAGACGGGGCCGTCGCGATCATCGATCACGGTGCCCAGTTCTTCACCGTCCGTTCGGACGAATTCCGCGCCGCGGTGCAGTCGTGGATCGATGACGGCATCGTTCGGGAATGGTGTCGCGGTTTCGATCGACACGACGGACACCCGCGGTACGTGGTGAACGGCGGAATGACCATGCTGGCCAAACACCTGGCCGCCGGTCGAGCACCGCTCGATGTGCGCACCTCGACTCTGGTCTTCGAGATCCGGCCGGGAACCAGTTGCGACTGGACCGTGGTGATCGACGACGGATCGACCATCGACTGCGATGCCGTGATCACCACCTGTCCGCTGTTGCAGTCCTATTCCATCACGGTGACCGCCGGAGCCGAACTGCCCGGTGACCTTCTGCGCTCCGACTACGACCGCACCATCGGTTTGCTCGCAGTGTTGGACGGACCGCCGAACATTCCGGCACCCGGCGGACTGCAGAATCCAGATGCCCTGTTCTCCTGGATCGGTGACAATCAGGCCAAGGGAGTGTCGCCGATCCCCGCGGTGACGTTTCATGCCGGACCAGCCTGGAGTGCCGAGCACTGGGACGACGATCCTGCCGTGGGTCGAGCCGCGCTCATCGAGGCCGCTCGCCCGTATCTCGGAACCGCGACCATCGTGGTGGCCGACTACAAGAAATGGCGTTTCGCGACGCCGCGGGCGCCGTGGCCCGACCCATACCTGGTGTCCCCCGTCGAGCCCGGAACACTCGTCTTCGCTGGCGACGCCTTCGCCGGGCCGAAAGTGGAGGGAGCGTTTCTTTCCGGCTCGGCAGCCGCAGGCCACCTGGCGTCGGTGCTCGCTCGCTGATCGATCAGCGGGCAGTGATGGTCGCAAGCAACGCTCGCGGCGCGGCGCGGAGGGCGTCACTGGCCATCGAGGACGGCAACGTGTCGCAGACGTCCTCGGCGGTGCGCACATAGGACTCGGCGGCATCGACCGCTGCTTGGATTCCACCGTTCGACCGCACGATCGCCAAAGCCTTGTCGCGTTCCGCAGGTCCGAGTGGCTTGCCGAGAACATCGGCCAGTTCACGGGATGGCACACCACCTGCAGCCAATGTGTGCAGAACCGGCAGGGTGTAAACACCTTCCACCATGTCGTGACCGGACGGTTTGCCCAACTGCTCGCTGGTCGCCGAGAGGTCGAGTAGATCGTCGACGATTTGGAAGACCATGCCGTAGGCCTCGCCGTACGTGGTGAGAGCGTCGACCATCGGGCGATCGAAACCGGACACCAAACCTCCGATGCGCGCCGACGTGGCGAACAATGAGGCCGTCTTGCCGCCGATCGAGGACATGTAGCTGTCCACTGGTCGTGCCACGTTGTACGTATGTCGCAACTCTTCGATCTGCCCCTCGCACAGTCGCCCGATGGTGCGAGCGAGCAACGCCGCCACTTCGGTGCCGAGCGACGCAGCGATTTCGGAGGCGCGCGACAACAGGAAGTCTCCAGCCAGAATGGCCTGCAAATTGCCCCAGCGAGCGTTCACTGTTTCGACACCGCGCCGGGTGGGCGATTCGTCCATGACGTCGTCGTGGTAGAGCGACCCCAAGTGAACCAGTTCGCAAGCGATGCCGCCCTGAACGGCTTCGTCGGTGGACGGACCCTGGGTGATTTGGCTGACAACCACCGACAGCATCGGCCGCAAACGCTTGCCGCCCGCCACCAGCAGGTGTGACGCAAGTTCGGTGAGATACCGGTCCTGTGTCTGCACGGCCTGGTGCAGCGCTTCTTCCACTCGCCGACGATCCGCGTCGGAGGTCTCAAGTGACAGCAGCGGGGAGGCGCTCACAAAGGGGCAGGCTAGGCCACCATCTCGCCACTCCTGTGAACCGGGAGCCCAAAACCTCGGCTATTCCTCGTCGCATCGGACACATCGATCCGATCTCTGCACTCCACCTCGAATTCGGTGGAGTGGGCGTACGCGTTTTATTCCCGAAAACCCTGGTGAAATGTGAGACAACTTCTGCGTCATGTCTCACAGTGATTTCTCTCCGATCACGAACGCCAACCTGCACATTCCCGTAGATAGAGTGACCCTCACATCACACCGACTCGGTGCGATCCACAGAAGTGGAAAGCTCGCTGATCCGGACTTCACTCAGACAGGCCGGGACATCGATCGATCCGTGGCGAAAGGTTGAGTATGTTCGAACGCTTCACAGACCGGGCCCGACGAGTGGTGGTGCTGGCACAAGAAGAAGCGCGGCTGCTGAACCACAGTTACATCGGCACCGAACACATCCTCCTCGGACTCATCCACGAAGGCGAAGGGGTCGCCGCAAAGGCTCTGGAAACCCTGGGGATCTCGCTGGAAGCGGTGCGGGCCCAAGTGGAAGAAATCATTGGTCAAGGTGGTTCCTCGCCATCGGGCCACATCCCTTTCACTCCCCGGGCGAAGAAGGTTCTGGAGCTCTCTCTGCGTGAAGCACTGCAACTCGGCCACAATTACATCGGCACCGAACACATCCTCCTCGGACTCATCCGCGAAGGTGAAGGGGTCGCCGCCCAGGTCTTGGTGAAATTGGGTGCCGATCTCTCCCGAGTGCGTCAGCAAGTGATCCAGTTGCTGTCCGGCTATCAGGGTCCGCAGGGCAAGGCCGAGGGTGGTCGCGAGAGCGGATCGGGTGAGCGTGGTGCCGGCAAGGAAGAGGGCGACAAGGGCAGCAGCCAGATCCTCGATCAGTTCGGACGAAATCTCACGCAGTTGGCGCGCGAGAAGAAACTGGATCCGGTCATCGGTCGGGCACGCGAAATGGAGCGGGTCATGCAGATCCTCTCCCGTCGCACCAAGAACAACCCCGTCATCATCGGTGAACCGGGAGTCGGCAAGACCGCCATCGTGGAAGGTCTGGCCCAGAAGATCGTCAACAACGATGTTCCCGAGACCCTGCGCAACAAGCAGCTCTACACCCTCGATCTCGGAGCACTCGTGGCCGGTAGCCGCTACCGCGGTGATTTCGAGGAGCGCCTCAAGAAGGTGCTGAAGGAGATCCGCACGCGTGGCGACATCATTCTCTTCATCGACGAGATCCACACCCTGGTGGGTGCCGGAGCCGCCGAAGGCGCCATCGATGCCGCCAGCATCTTGAAGCCCATGTTGGCGCGCGGCGAACTGCAGACCATCGGTGCCACCACTCTCGACGAATACCGCAAGCATCTGGAAAAGGACGCCGCTCTCGAGCGTCGCTTCCAGCCGGTGAAGGTGGACGAGCCGACCGTGGCCCACACCATCGAAATCCTGCGCGGCGTACGCGACAAGTACGAAGCCCATCACCGGGTGACCATCACCGACCAGGCCTTGGTGGCGGCGGCCAATCTGGCAGATCGCTACATCAGCGACCGCCATCTTCCCGACAAGGCCATCGATCTGATCGACGAGGCCGGTAGTCGTCTGCGCATCAAGCGCATGCAGACCCCTCCTGATCTGAAGGAGATGGAGCAACGGCTCACCGACGTCCAAGAGGCCAAGAAGAAGGCCGTCGAGGAGCAGAACTACGAAGAGGCCAGTCGTCTGCGCGACGAAGAGAAGAGCATCCAGGCCGAGAAGGCCGCCAAGGAGGCCGAAATCAAGGCCAGTGGCGTGGATCTCTTCGACGAAGTCGACGAGGAGTGCGTGGCCGAGGTGCTCAGCGTCTGGACCGGCATCCCGGTGTACAAGTTGACCGAGGAAGAGACCCAAAAACTCCTCAACATGGAAGCCGAATTGCACAAGCGCATCATCGGCCAAGAGAACGCCATCAAGGCCGTCTCGCAGAGCATTCGCCGTACTCGCGCCGGACTCAAGGATCCCAAGCGACCGAGCGGATCATTCATCTTCCTCGGACCCACCGGTGTGGGGAAGACCGAGCTCGCCAAGACATTGAGCGAGTTCCTCTTCGGTGACGAGAATTCGCTCATCACTCTCGACATGTCCGAATACATGGAGAAGCACACCGTCAGCCGTCTGGTCGGTTCGCCTCCGGGATATGTCGGCTACGACGAAGGTGGACAACTCACCGAAGCCGTGCGCCGCAAGCCCTTCAGCGTGGTCCTCTTCGACGAAATCGAAAAGGCCCACCCGGACGTGTTCAACACACTGCTGCAGATCCTGGAAGAGGGACGTCTCACCGACAGCCAGGGTCGTTCGGTGGACTTCCGCAACACGGTCATCATCATGACGTCCAACTTGGGCACCGCCGACCTCCGCAAGGCCAATGTCGGCTTCACCAAGATCGACGAAGCCATGAGCTACACCCGCATGAAGGACAGGGTCATGGATTCCCTCAAGAACCATTTCCGTCCAGAGTTCCTGAACCGCATCGACGAGGTCATCGTGTTCCACGAACTGGCCAAGAGCGAAGTGGTCCAGATGGTGGACCTCATGTTGAAGCGCCTCGCCGGACAATTGGAGAGCCAGGGCCTGGGAATCGAATTGACCGCCGAGGCCAAGGACTTCCTGGCCGAGCGGGGGTACGACCCGCAGTTGGGCGCCCGTCCGCTGCGCCGGGCCATTCAACGCCTCATCGAGGATGCTCTCAGCGAGAAGATCCTCTACAAGCAGTTCCACGCCGGCGAAATCATCGTCGTGGACGTGGAAGACGATCCGGAATCGCCCGGAGAACGCCGTCTCGGCTTCCGAGCCGTGGAAGGTTTCGTGCCGCCGTCGGCCATCGAGTTGGCCGGTGTCGGCGAGGGAACCTCCGAGGGCGACGCTCCCACCACCGAGTGATCCGTTCGGATCCGGGATCCGAACGAACGGTCACACTGCTAGCGAACAACTAGGTTCTCTGCGTGGCTCGAACGCGGATCCGTTTCCTTGGCCTCGCCGCCACCGCTCTTGTCGTGCTCACGGGGTGCCGAGTGGACATTCGCATCGACGTCGAAGCCGATGACACCGGGGCCGGCACGATTCAGATCACCCTCGATGCCGACAACGTGCTGGTCACCAGGGTCCCCGGTCTGGCCAGTGACGTGCGCTACGAGGACCTGGCCGCCAGCGGATGGACCGTGGAGGGTCCGTTCCAGGTCAACAACGGGGGCCTGCGGATCATCGTGAAGTACCCCTTCGAGTCGCCCGCCGAGGCCACCCAGGCCTTGCAACAGATCAACGGCCCGAATGGGCCACTCATCGATCCGGTGCTGAAGAGAACGGTCAACGGCCGCCAAGTGGCCACCACCCTGGATGCCACCGCCCAGTTGATCGGTGGCATCGAGGCCTTCAGCGACGCTGCTCTCACTGCGGCCATCGGTGAGACACCGTGGCTCGGCACGGCCCGCAAACTCGAGATCGAGAATCCCTCCGATGCCCTGACCATCACCTTGGTGACCCGGTTGCCCGGTGACATCAAGAAGACCACCGGAAGCGAATCGGGCGGTGGCGTGGTGTGGTCGATTCCCACCGACGGCACAGCGCAATCCGTAGTGATCGGAACCGTGGCCACCCGCGTGGACGGTGGTTTCTGGCAGTTGGTTGCCGACATCACCGGCTACTTGTTGGGTTTCTGGTTGATCATCATGGGACTCTTGATCCTTCTCGTCGTTCTGGCCCGGCGCAACCGCTCGCGCCGACCACCTCTTGCTCGAGTCCAGCGAGACCGGCGACCCGGTGGTTCCACCGACGGTGCGGTCCGCCCGACAGTGCGTGCCACACCGGATCTCTAGAGTCGAGCCATGGCCCGACTCCGCCTCGTCTACAACTGTTCCGATTGCGGCGCTTCGTTTCCGAAATGGGCCGGACGGTGCACGGCCTGCGGCGCCTGGAACAGTCTCGTCGAGGACGTCGAGGACCCGAAGAACGATGTGTCCTCACTAGCGGCCGGCGTGGCACTCGTTCCCCCCGCCACGCCACAGCGCATCGGTGATGTGGACGTCTCTCACGGGTCCCCCACACCCACGGGAATCGACGAATTGGATCGGGTGCTCGGCGGTGGTCTGGTTCCCGGGTCGGTGACCCTGCTCGGTGGCGAGCCCGGAATCGGCAAGAGCACGCTTCTCTTGCAAACCCTGGCGGCCTGGACCGGACGCACGCTCTATGTCTCGGCTGAAGAGAGTGCCCAGCAGGTTCGGCTGCGTGCCGAACGACTGGGAGCGGTCCGTCCCGATCTGTGGCTGCTCGCCGAGACCGTGCTCCCCCATGTCATTGCCGCCCTCGACGAACTGTCTCCCGAACTGATCATCATCGACAGCATCCAGACCCTCGTCGATCCCACCCTGGGTTCGGCGCCAGGCAGTGTGGTCCAGGTGCGAGGTTGCGCCCACGCCTTGGTGATGGAAGCCAAACGTCGCAACATTCCCATGGTGCTCGTCGGGCACGTGACCAAGGAAGGCGGTCTGGCCGGTCCACGCGTCTTGGAACACGTGGTGGACACGGTCCTGCAATTCGAAGGCGAACGTCACCACGCCCTGCGCCTGCTGCGAGCATCGAAACACCGCTTCGGACCGACGACCGAATTGGGCCTCTTCGAAATGGTCGAGGAAGG
>JBMTPW010000008.1:0-25581 GCA_049444115.1 Ilumatobacteraceae bacterium
GCGGCCTTCTTGCGACGAGCCGGAGCCTTCTTGGCTGCTGCCTTCTTCTTGGCCGGAGCCTTCTTGGCTGCAGCCTTCTTCTTGGCCGGAGCCTTCTTGGCCGCAGGCTTCTTGGCTGCTGCCTTCTTCTTGCGGGCCGGAGCCTTCTTGGCTGCAGCCTTCTTGCGGGCCGGAGCCTTCTTCGCTGCTGCCTTCTTCTTGGCCGGAGCCTTCTTCTTTGCTGCCATGGGATATCCCTTTCTTGGTTTGCTTACTTGGATGGATTGAGAGTTGCCTTGAGCGCTGAGCTCGCAGTGAACTTCATTTGCAGTGACGCCGGAGACTGCATCGTGGCCCCGGTTTGCGGGTTCCGAACGGTCCGGGCGGCACGCTCACGAGTAGCGAAGGAGCCGAATCCCGGCCACGCCACTTTCTCGCCTTTCTTGGTCGCACTGACAACATGATCGAAGAAGGCGCCGAGCGTTCGCTCGACTTCTGCTTTGCTCACATCAGCGCTCTTGGCCACTGCGTCAATCAACTCTGCCTTCGTCATTTGTCTCAATTACTCGCTCAGTTCACGGATGGAACCTTGTACATTAGATTAGGCGAGAAATGCCTTTACAAGCATTCAAGTTCTTGCAAATGCAACGAGATTGCCGGATCTGAGACGATGGTCACGGTCGAAACCCTTCCGACTCGCCTCTCCAACCGACGCGCGGCGCTCCGCCGAGCACTCGATGCCTTCCAGTGTGCCATGCTCGCAACTCCCGTACGTGGATCCCGGCGTCATCGATCGTTCACAAAAAGTTCGCCGTTCGATCCACCACCTTCGCGTCGATGTCCGCAACACTTCGGAGCAGGGGGCGAGGGCGTGCAGCAGCGATCTGGCTCTCCTGCGCATTGGAAACCACCGTCGTTGCCGGGAGATCATCCCTGCTAGATGGGCACAACTGAAGAAGGGGATGCAGTGACTCGACTGCCAACGGCCACGCCCGCACACTCTGCGATCGGAGCGACCAGCTCCCCGTCGGGCCCTTCCCCAGCAGCCGCAGCGGATGCTGCTCCAGGATCCGCGGACGCGGTGAACCAACACCGCGAAACGTCCCGCCGAGTCGTTCTGGACACCTCGGTTCTCGTCGCCGATCCGAATTGTCTGACTGCCTATCCCAATTGCGACATCGTCATACCCCTGACCGTGATCGAGGAGTTGGACGGGTTGAAGACCCGCCCGGACGACGTCGGTCGCGCCGCTCGAGCAGCCCTGCGCGGGCTCGAAGAGATCCGAATTCGCTCGGGCGGCTCCCTGGCTACTCCGGTCCCGGTGGTTCCGGTTTCCGATGATGCCGATCGCGCCACCGTCCACATCGAGATCAACGGCATCCAACGCCATCTCCTGCACGAGCACGGGCTCGACGTCGACAAACCGGACAATCGCATCATCGGTGCCGCCTTGGGACAGGCCCACTTGGCACCGACGGTCATGGTGTCCAACGATGCTGCCCTCCGTTTGAAGGCTGCCCACTTGGGTTTGGCCTCCCATGAACACCAACTCACGGGCCGGTCGTCTCCGGTGCGTCCGATCGGCTGGACGACCATCGACTGCTCTGCTCGAATCATCGATGATCTCTACTCCTCGTCGTTCCTCGATGTCTCCGAGGTACCCGATTCGGGCGTACTCGTCGAAAATTCCTTCGCCGTTCTCCGCTCGGGCTCGCAGTCGGCTCTCTGCCGATGCGCGAACGACTCCCTGCATCTGCTCAACCAGAACTCGCCCGAAGCTTGGGGCCTCAGGGCGCGGTCGAAAGAACAGCGCTTCGCTCTCGAACTGCTCCTCGATCCCGATGTGAGTGTTGTCGCCCTCGACGGGCGAGCCGGCACGGGCAAAACGGTCCTGGCCATTGCCGCCGGTCTCGAACAAGTCGTGGAGCAACGCCGTTACGAAAAGCTTGCTGTGTATCGCCCGTTGGTTCCGGTTGGTCGCGCCGATGTGGGATTTCTTCCCGGTGGCTTGGACGAGAAACTCGACCCGTGGATGTCGGCGATTCACGACGCCATCGTTGCGCTCACCGATCAGCGATCGAACCGCGAAGCCCGGACCATGATCGACGAGCTGATCGCTCGGAATCAGCTTTCCCTCGAATCGGTGACTTTCCTGCGGGGACGCTCGCTCCACCGCCAACTCGTGGTCGTGGACGAGGCTCAGAATCTGGAGCCCACCACACTGAAGACCATCCTCACGCGAATCGGTGAGGGCACCAAAGTGGTGTTCACCGGCGATACCAGCCAGATCGATGCACCGTTCCTCGGAGAATCGAACAACGCCTTGGCCGTGCTGATCAACGCCTTTCGCGGCGAACATTGTTTCGGTCACGTGACGCTGACGGCCTGCGAACGCAGCGAGGTGGCCTCTCTGGCTGCCGAACTGCTCTGATCCCGACACCTTGCCGAAACCGCTCTCCTGAGGGCTCGGTCCAACCCGGGAGGATCCCGGCGGCGGTCAGGAATTTCTCGAAATTCCATCCGGACCTCTTGACCCCGGCCCAGGGGCGAATTTAGTGTTAAATGAAGTCGCTTCCGAAAGGCTCCTCAATGGCAGACATCGATTCCCCCCAGCACACCCGGAACTCCACCGTGGATCTCACCTACGATGCGTTGCTCGAGGAGTTCCGAGCGCCTTCGCTCGACTGGATGGATCAGGCCGTGTGCAAGGGCCGCACTCATCTGTTCTTCCCTCCCAAGGCAGAACGGCCCCAGGCCCGCGTCCGCCGTGAGGCCCATGCCCGTCGGCTCTGCCAGTCCTGTCCGGTGCAGAACGAGTGTCAATCCTTCGCTCGTTCCAACCGCGAGTACGGCTACTGGGGCGGCGAATCCGAAGAGGAACGTCACTTGGCCGGATACACCGTGGCTGCTCCTATCGGAGTGCGATCGCGCACCATGCGTCAGGCCAGCTGAGCCTGGCGATACTTCCTCAGTACTGCGCCAGCCGACTGCTGCGCCAGATTCCTCCAAGCAACGGGTTCCACGAGTTCGGCATGGGAGCCGAGACGCAGAAGTAGCCGTCCGAGCCAGCGTTCATTCGACACCACCATCCGAACGAGCCGCCACGAGAGGTCGGCGGATCCGGGATCGTCCTCGACTTGGACCAGCGGATAACGCTCCAGCATCCAGAGCCACGCCGGATCGATCCGCAGCGTCACCTCCCGGGCATCCTCGGAGTCACTGAACCAAGGTCCACGTGGAGTCCGACCCACTGATCGCACGACTCCGGTGGGCATCGGAGATTCCATTCGATCCAGACGGAACGTGCGCTCGGCGGCAATATCCACATCGAAGGTTCGCACGTACCAATGGTCCTGCTCGCGGAACGTCTCCACCGGGACCGCCCGTCGTTGCTGCAGTTCTCCCGAGCTCACCGCCCAATAGCCGAATTCGATCTCCTCCGATCGTTCGATGGCCCGTGCCAGCGGTTCGAGCATCGATGGAGCATCGATGTCGACGGCCACGGCCCGGTCTGCTTCGAGCCCGGTCACCGCAGCGATCTTGTCGACGGCACGAGCCAGTGCGTCGTTCGTGTCGGATCCAGGGAGTTGACGCGCCAACGCGGCGGACACGACCAAGGTGGAGGCCTCGGGCACGGTGAGGCGCAGGGGTCGTTCGAAATACTTCGACACGCCGATGTGCACCTCGTCTTCGTCCACCCAGAGGTCGATGAGATCGAGCGGATCCTGGGATGCCCCGCACATCGAGGCCAAGGTCAGATCGGATACCAACTCACGAACGGTGAGGCCGAAATGATCGGCCATGTCCCTGGTCGATACCGACCCACGCTCGGCCAACCACGGCAACATCACCAGTAGTCGGCGCAAGCGCAGGTTGACCGGCCGCGGACCACGCCTCGACGTCGGGTCCTCAGCCATGGACACCTCCGCTCACCAGGTCCTCGAGCCATTCCACGATGTGTCGACGCAATGCTGGCGGCGACAGGACCTCGGCTCGATCCATGTAACCGAGCACCCAGTGAGTGAAAGCCACCACATTGGAACAGGGGACCTCCACATCGACGCGACCGTCATCGAGTCGTTGCACCACTGCCTCGTCCCCGAGCTGCACCAATGCCAATGACACCGCGGCGGCATCGAGCCGCACCACGGCCAGTTCGGCGCCGACGTCGATGGAACCGGGCAACTCCTTGGGGTCGCGCGGGAAGGCCGAGCGAATATCGAAGTCCGTCGGCACCGCGAACGAATTCTCGGGCCCGGCGGCAACCGACCCTTCGATCCGATCGACCCGAAAGGTGCGCAGCGCTCCGGCCTCGTGATCGAAACCGACCAGGTACCACCAGCCGGTCCGGGCCAACAGACCGTAGGGATCCACGCGTCGCGAGCGGTCGTGGTAGGTGAAAACCAAGCAGCGTCGGCGGCTGACGGCTTCGTGCACGATCGGCACGCGCTCATCGGCCATCCAAGTGACCTGGATCGACGGGTTGACCGTTTCGGAATCGATGTCGGCGGTCTCCACCTTCCACAGCGCCTCTTCGCCCCATGACCGACCCATGCGAAGGGTTGCTACCGCCATGCGCAACGCTCGGCTCTCGTCCGAAGTCAGACCAAGATCACCCAACTCGTACGCCGAGCGCAGAATCCTGTAGCCGGTGGTCCCGGCTCGATCTCCCCCCAGGATTTCGGAATCGATGGGAATGCCCTCGTCGCGTAGAACGGCCTTGTCGCGTTCGAAGGCGGCCCGCGCCGCCACGATGTTCTCCGGGTACTGGCCGCGCAATTCATTGCGAATCTCGTCGAACGTGAGATGCCGTCGAGTCGTGAGGAGAAGGGTCAGCAGGTTCGTGACCCGCTCGAGCTGGTGCACTACGAACCTGCCTGCGCGCTCCGGCTGTCACCGTCGACTGCTTTCGATTGCTGCGACAACCACTCCATCAAGAGATTCGCAGTCGGGGCGGCGGCGCGGTCCGAAGGCGAACCGAGAGCACGAGCGAGGTCCTTGCCGAGTTCCACTCCCCATTGGTCGAAGCTGTTGGTTCCGAGAATGGCGCCCTCGAAGAACACCATGTGCTCGTAGAGGGCGATGATTTGGCCCAGCACGCTCGGCGTCAGAGTCGGGGCGGCGATGACCGTGCTCGGTCGATTGCCCGGGAACGAACGGTGCGGTGCATCGGCATCCACGCGACCATGTGCCAGTGCCTCGGCTTGGGCCACCATGTTCGAAAAGAGGATGGTCTGCCGCTCCTGGTCGCCGTCGAGAGACTGCCCGAAACCGATGAAGTCGGCTGGAACGACATCAGGACTCTGATGGAGGAACTGCATGAAGGCGTGCTGGGCATCGGTACCGGGTCCTCCCCAGATCACCGACGACGGAGAGCAGGGCACCGAGGAACCGTTGCGCCGCACACCTTTGCCATTGGATTCCATGACCAGCTGCTGCAGATATGCCGGGAGTCCCCGCAGGTCGTACGAATACGGAAGAACCGCTTTGGTCGGGAACCCGAGGACACAGCGGTTCCAGATGCCGATGAGTGTCAGGACCAGAGCGGCGTTGCGTCGGTCGAAGGTCTCTCCGGCGTGAAGGTCCATCAGACGTTGACCGTCGAGGAACCGCCGAAATGCCGTCGGTCCAACGGCGATCATCGCCGACAGGCCCACGGCCGAGCCCAACGAGAAGCGACCGCCCACCCAGTTCCACATCGGGAAGATCTGCGTCTCGGGAATACCGAGGGAGACCGCAGCCGGTCGATCGGCGGTCACCGCCCACATCCGACTGCGGGCATCGTCCTCACCCACCCCCGTCCGTAGCCAGTTCCGCACCACGGTGGCATTGGCGAGGGTTTCAGCCGTCCTGAAGGTCTTCGACGACACGATCACCAGCGTTTGGGAAGGGTCGAGCCCGCGCAGGTGATCGGTCGAATCCGACGGATCGACATTGGAGACGAAATGACAGCTGATTCCCTCCGCTCTGAATGGTCGAAGCGCCTCGTACATCAGGGACGGACCGAGATCGCTTCCGCCGATTCCGATGTTGACGATGTGCGCGAAGGGTCGGCCACCCGCACCGGTCACGACACCTCCGCGGATGCCTTCGGCCAAGTCCTCCATCCGACGCAGAGTCGCTCGAACCTCGGGAACGACGTCGACACCATCGATGACGAAACTCTCATCCTCGGTACAACGGAGAGCCAGGTGTCCAACGGCCCGCCCTTCCGACGTGTTGATCGGGGCTCCTGCCCGCATCTCTTGCCACTGGCCGGCCACATCACGTTCTCTGGCCAGGTCCATCAACGCGTCGAGTACGTCTGCATCCACCACCTGACGAGAGGCGTCGATCAGGAGATCCCCTACTTGGAAGACACATCCGAGGTCGATTCCAGCAGCGGTGGATCCGGGTCGAGCCAGCGCGAAGAGGCGTTGCCACTGCGCAGTCGTCTCCAGGTCGTTCACGGCTCGCACGATAGTGGGCAAGTCCGGGTGGCGATTGCTGCGAATTGTAGGCTGACAGGGCTATGACCTCTGAGGCTCCCCCACGACCAGTCGTGGAGGCCGGAGTCGCGGATCGACGCGGGGCGCTCGCCGGAATTTCGGCCTACGTGCTGTGGGGATTCATCACCGTCTACTGGAAGGCCTTGCACGGCTTCGCTCCACTCGAATTGATCGGATACCGCATCGTCATGTCGGTGCTGTTCCTTGCGGTGGTGCTGGCGGCCAGGGGTCGTCTCGTGACCTTGTTCCGGCGCGTCACCAGTGAGGGACTCTGGTCCACGATGGGAATTGCCGCGCTTCTTCTTGCAGTCAACTGGACCACGTATGTCGTGGTGGTGAGTGAGGACAAAGTCATCGAGGCGGCACTCGGGTATTTCATCGCACCTCTCGGGACCATGTTGCTCGGCGTCAAGGTACTTCACGAACGTTTGCGACCGGTGCAGTTGGCGAGCGCCCTGTTGGCGGCCGCAGCCGTTCTCGTCCTGACCTTCGGTTACGGCCAGGTTCCGATCTATGCGCTGACCATGGCTGCTTCGTGGGCGCTCTATGGAATGATGAAGAGACGGGTCACTCTGCAACCTCTCGAAAGTCTCATGTCGGAAACGGTGCTCCTGCTCGTCCCAGCCGTGGTCCTGATCCTCTGGTTCTCTCGATACGAGGATTCCGTTCTGTCTTCGGCTTCTGGCTGGCATCTCGGATTGGTGGCTCTGAGTGGCCTGATCACCGCCATTCCCTTGCTGCTCTTCGCCGCAGCTGCCCTGCGCCTCCCGCTCACGGTCCTCGGTCCGATGCAATACTCGGTTCCGGTGATCAATTTTCTTCTCGGTTGGCTCGCCTATCACGAGGAACTGTCCACGACACGGGTGGTCGGCTTTGCTCTGATCTGGGTGGCGCTCATCATCGCCACGCTCGACTCGATCAGACAGAGTCGGTCGGTACCGCGCCTCGACGCGGTGTTGACAGCGGGACAGCCGCAATGATTCGACGTCGGCGCCGAGTGGCACTGCTCGTCATGGGAATGGCCGCTCTGATCGGATGTTCCACCACCACCAAGGATTTCAAGTCCGAAGGAGAGAATTTTCTCGAAAGTCCGGACTTGGCATCCGAAGCTGGCTATACCTTCTCGACTGCCGTCTGCCAGGAGCCATCGTCGGTGTCACCAGGCACTCAGTACTCCTGTACTGCAATCGACAACGACGGGGACAAATGGCAGTTCACGGTGGAAATCACCGGCGAACGTGCGCTGACCGTCGTCTCGGGTGAAGTCATCGGCTGAGCACGATCGGCTCAGCGCGCTTCCTTGTGGCACGCTGGAAGCATGACGAACTCTCCGACTGATGACGTGGTGGTTCTGCCGTGGTGGCAGAACCCGCTGAACTTCATTGCCCTCGGCCTGGCGATGCTCCTCTTCGGCGCGGGTATCGGCTATTGGGTCGGCGATTCCGTGGCCCGCCCGGATCGCTCCGCCGTGGACGAAGGTTTCCTTCAGGACATGCGCTATCACCACGATCAGGCAGTCGACATGGCCTTCCATTATCTGACCGAAACGCGCGATCCCCATCCTCGACTGCTGCTCATCGCCAAGGAGATCTTCTTTTCCCAGCAATTGGAGACCGGCCGGATGATCCAACTTCTGCGCTCCTTCAAGGCCAGTGAAGTCAACGACACCGGTGTTGCGATGGCCTGGATGGGCCACGAGGTGCCCATCGACGACATGGATGGTCTGGCGACACAGGAGGAACTGGACGAATTCGCCCGTGCCAGTGGAGACGAAGCCTCACGAATCTTCGCCACGTTGATGATCGATCATCATCTGGCCGGGATCGACATGGCCGAGTACGCCATCGAGAATGCATCCAACACCGATGTCGTCAACATGGCCATCTCGATGGTCAAGGGTCAGGACGCCGAAGTCGGCGAACTTCGCGCTCTGCTCGAAACTCTTCCGGAATGACGGTCGGGTTACCGGGCTCTACGGAGCAATCAAAGTGGTGGGAGGAGTCTCGGGCGGCGGCGGAGGAACCGTGGTGACCGGAGGCTTGGTCGTCGTCGTGGTCTTGGGTGTGGTGGTGGATGTCGTCGACGTCGACGTCGTCGTGTAGTTGGGATCCGGCCGGTTGAAGATCGGAGATTGCGCTCCGTACTCTTCGGGTTGCTTCTTGCCGTCGAAAACGAAAACCATCTCGCCTTTGGTCACCAGCGTCTGGAAGTAGTCCGAGATGTGCAGTGGAATTCTGATGCAGCCATGGGAAGCGGGGCGCTTGGGCACATCTTTGGACCCATGCACTGCGATTCCCTTGTTGAAATACACCGGGTTGTACATGCTGCCGAGTTGACTCTCGCGTTTTCCGAGGTACAGACGGTGGTACTTGAAGACCCCTCCCGGAGTGAACGACACGCCGCATACGCCGCGCTTGATTGCCTTCAAGCCGGTCTCGTTGCCCATTTCGCCTGGTGAGATGGTCACCTCCTCGCACCATTCCTGGCCATCACCGGAGGAAATGTGAGTGATCAGAACAGGAACATCGTCATGGAAGACGATGAGCACTTGTTGTGGGAGATAGATCTCGGTGTGGTTCGGAGTGGCGTTGGGTCGACGCGGCAGGATCAGGAGAGGATCCTGCATTCGGCTCCACATTTCCTTGGTGACCTTGCCAGTCACTTGGTCGAAAGGGACCTTCATCACCAGCTTTTCGAAGGCCCAGATCGCCCGTTGGGTGCGTTCCCCGAATGCCCCATCGGCCACCCCAGGATCGAAGGCCAATTCGATGAGCCTCTCCTGGATCATCTTCACCTCGGGACTGGCGGCCCCGCGCCCGAGCGTCTGCGACAGTGGCACCTTGGGGACCGGCTTGTACGTGGCCCCGGTCACCACCTGGGCCACGGATGTCGTTGTCACAACACTCACATCATCGGGTGAATCGTCACCCGAGGCCCCGACGAGCACCACGACCAGGAGAACCGATGCCGCACCGACCACCGGGATCCACTGGCCAAGGGTACGCGTCCGTCCCATGACGGGATCGGGAAGGCGCCGGCGTGGGCGTCGACCTGGCTGGGGCACGGCGAAAGTTTACCGTCGGCCCGAAAACTGCGCCCGTCGTGCCGGGGTAATCCGTGCCACGTTCAGTCCGCTGCCGGACGAATGGCCCGCAGTTCGCGCCGCAGCTGGAACATTTCCCGAAGGATCTTCACGATGACTCCCGGGGAGGACAACGTGGACACCCCGCGGGTTCGGGGGAAGTAATCCACGCCGAATTGCACGATCGAAAGCCCCGATTTCTGGGCCCGGATGATCAATTCGGCATCGATGAACGAGCCCTCGCTCTTCAATGCGATTCGCTCGAAGATTCTGCCGCGGCACAACTTGAAGGCGAAGTTCACATCGCGCATCCGCACTCCGAAGAAGATGCGCACCAGAGCGTTGTAGAAGAACGAGTACACCGTGCGGATGTAGCCCTCTCCCGTGCGATCGAAGCGATATGCGCTGATGATGTCGGCGTCGTAGTGACGCAGGATCCGACAGGCCTTTTCCAGTTCTTTCATATCGAAGGGAAGATCGGCATCGGTATAGAGGATGAGGTCCCCCTTTGCTTCCGAGAATCCGGTCTTGATCGACCCGCCGAGTTTGCGATTCAGCGGATGATGGACGACTCGGACTCGCCTGTCAACGGCTGCTGCTTCGTCCGCAAGTCGTCCCGTGGCATCGGTCGAGGCATCGTCGATGACGATGATTTCGTAGTCGGCGATCTCGCCTGCCCGGATCAAAGCCTCTCCCGCCTCATGGGCCGCACTCAGGGTGCGCGCGATGTATTCCTCTTCGTTCCACATGGGAAAGAAGAAGGAGAGCTTCTCGAAGTGCGCCGGGCCGGGAGACACATGAGCAAGTTATCGGCCGACCCCACGGCGCGCTTGTGAGCACTAGCGTGACCCGACATGGATGACAACACGGCGCGCGCTACCAGGAAACCGGTCCTGGCGCCGGGTATCGGTGCCCACCACCGCCTGACCCGTGGTTGGTCTCGCACCATGGTCACCGCATGGCTCATCATGGGGACTGCGGTCGTCGCCGTCGGATCGTCCTCACACGTCATCGGCCGCCCGGTGTTCTGGCTGGACGACCAACGCTGGGGCCTCATCGGAGCAGTGCTCATGACTGCAGCGCTCGCCGTACCGTTCGGGGCAGTACTGGTGGTGTCGTATCTCGAGGGACCCTTCATTCCGTACATCGGCTCACTCATCACCGTCGAGCTCACCGTTCTCGCGATTCTCGATCGCCACCGCAGTCCGGGGGCAGCCGTGGTCATCGGAGTCTTGGCCGGGGCCGGTTTGCTCCTGACCGTGGCATCGTTCGGCGGCCGCTTACGACGCTCGGCCGGTTGAGTCCTGGCGAGTCCGCTCGAATTGGCGGACGACGTCCAGTTGAGCCCCGGCTTCGGGTCCGGCGCCCGGTCGGTTTCGCCGGACATGGGCCAGCGCCTCGTCGAGAGGCATACCCAGGATCTGACAGACGGCGACAGCCAAGGTCCCCGCTCGCCCACGACCAGCGGCGCAATGGGCCACGATGCGCCGTCCAGCTGCCAGATCCTCGGTGACCGATTGGTAGAAGTCGATGACGGCGTCGAAGTCCGGCGAGGACAGATCATGGATCGGGAACCAGCGGGCACGATCGGAGGACATGAGCCACTCCACGTAGTCGTCGTAATGGCCTCGCAATTCATGTTCCTGCACCAGGCAGACGATCTGGTCGGCGGGGAGCGCATGGAGGGTTTCCTCGGCGCGCGGCGCGATGAAATGCTTCCCGCACAACCACAACCGCCCGCCGACCGACGGTAACGGAATTTCGTGGATCCCCCCGTCGAGGTTCATCTCATTCCTCCCTCATGGCACGGTATCGGTCACCCACCGGTCGCTGGTGTTCCAAGCGATAGCGTCCGGTGCCATGTCGGCCAAGGTCCTCACCTCTCTTCCCATCGGTGAACGGGTGGGTATCGCCTTTTCCGGCGGTCTCGACACCTCGGCCGCCGTGGCTTGGATGCGAGCCAAGGGCGCCATCCCCTTTTGCTACACGGCCGATCTCGGTCAACCTGACGAACCGAATCTCGCCGAGGTCCCCGAACGGGCCCGCCAATATGGTGCCGAAGCGGCACGTCTCATCGACTGTCGAGTCGAATTGGTTCGTGAAGGTCTGCTGGCTCTGCAGTGCGGCGCATTCCATATCTCGACGGCCGGCAAGACCTACTTCAATACCACCCCGCTCGGCCGCGCCGTCACCGGGACCCTCTTGGTGCGCGCCATGCACGAGGACGGAGTGGACATCTGGGGAGACGGATCCACCTACAAGGGCAACGACATCGAACGGTTCTACCGCTACGGACTCATGGTGAATCCGCAGCTGCGCGTCTACAAGCCTTGGCTGGACGAGGCTTTCGTGGCCGAATTGGGCGGGAGAACCGAAATGAGCCGGTTCCTCGAAGCGCGCAATCTTCCCTATCGGACCAGTGTCGAGAAGGCCTACAGCACGGATGCCAACATTTGGGGCGCGACCCACGAGGCGAAAATGCTCGAGGAACTGTCCACATCGATGGACATCGTGGAACCGATCATGGGTGTCGCCCACTATCGCGATGATGTCGCCGTCGCCCCCGAAACGGTGTCGATCAGGTTTCACGAAGGTTGGCCCGTAGCCATCAATGGACGAGAATTCGCCGACCAGGTGGCTCTCGTGACCGAAGTGAACGCCATCGGTGGTCGACACGGTCTCGGAATGAGCGATCAAATCGAGAATCGCATCATCGAAGCCAAGAGTCGCGGCATCTACGAGGCCCCTGGTATGGCACTTCTGCACATCGCCTACTAGCGCCTGGTCACCGCGATCCACAACGAAGACACCCTCGACAACTACCGCACCATGGGACGTCGATTGGGACGCCTGCTCTATGAAGGCCGGAGGTTCGACCCACAAAGTCTCATGTTGCGTGAACCGATCATGCGCTGGGTCGGTTCGGCGATCACTGGCACCGTGACCGTGAAGCTTCGCCGCGGCGATGATTACACCATCATCGATACCGAAGGCCCTCATCTCACCTATGCTCCCGAGCGTCTGAGCATGGAGAGGGTCGAGGATCAGGCATTCGGACCGCTGGATCGCATCGGCCAACTGACCATGCGCAATTTGGACATCGAAGACAGTCGATCGAAGTTGGAGGTCTACCGATCGGCTGGGACGCTGTCACCGGGAGAAAGTTTGCTGGCGCTTCCGGATAACTGCTGAGGCCAGGCGCACCGGCACCGACTCTGCAACCGGGTCATCACACCGGCGAGCAGCAGCGCGCGACCGGGCATGGCGGCCACATTCACCCATTCCGAATCGGCGTGAGCGCCACCGCCGACTGCTCCCAGGCCATCCAACGTGGCCACGCCGGCCGCCGCAGTGAAGTTCCCATCCGATCCGCCGCCGACCGCAACTCCCTCCAGCACACCCAAGTGGGCGGCCTCGGCTGCGGCCTGCGCCAACGGAAAGAGCCACTCCGACGACTGCGGTGGCATCGGTGGGCGATTGAATCCGCCGCGTACCTCGATGGTCGCCTCCGGATGCACCGGATGCAGAGACCGAAGCGCCGTATCGACGCGATCTCTTTCGTCGGCACGCACCACCCGAGTGTCCACCACTATTCGCGCCAAAGCCGGCACGACGTTGTCGGCCGTCCCGACCGTGGCCAAGGTGGGGGTCACCGTCGTCCCCTGCTCGGGAGCGCCGAGACGATCGATGACCAGGATCTGGGCAGCCGCCTCCACTAGTGCATTGATGCCCTTCTCCGGTTCCAGTCCGGCGTGCGCAGCGCGACCATGGATCAGGATTTCGAATGTGCCCGTTCCCTTGCGCGCCGTCTTCAAGGCGCCTCCGTCCGCGCTCGGTTCGAGAACCAGTACGGCCCCGCAGGCCTGGGCTCGTTCGACGATCAGATCCCGCGAAGTGGCCGAACCCACTTCCTCATCGGCGGTGATGAGAATCTCGATCCCCGATCGATCGCCCAGTGAAGCCACGGCATGGATGGCTTGCACGATGCCGGCTTTCATGTCGAAGACTCCGGGGCCGGTGGCCACGTCCCCGTCGACCTGGAACGGTCGGCGCTCGAGGGTGCCGAGCGGGAACACCGTGTCGTGATGCCCCACCAACAGGACTCGAGGCTCGCCACCACCCTGCCACCACACATGCGGGCCAGCTTCTCCCGGAACAAGGCGGCCCGCCGTTCCGAGTCGACGTTCCATGATGCCCACCAGGACGTCGGCGCTCGCCGTCAGTGCCGACAGGTCCCGCGAAGGGGACTCGACACACACGAGGGATTCGAGATCGGCCGTCATTGCTGAGCGGTCGTAGGCGGCCTGAATTGCGCTCACCCCTCCAGTGTGCCCGATCGGGGTGACTCCTGCCCGACCTTCCACCGATCCGGATTCGTCCCCTACCATCGAGGAGTCCCCAAGGAGCCCCATGAATTCCATTCGCCGTGCCGTCGCCCCCCTTTCCCTCGTGGCCCTCGTGGCCCTCGCGGCCTGCTCGGGAGGTGGCGACACCACCGAAACCACGGTGTACGAATCGACGACGACCACCATTCCGCCGGCCACGTTCACCCTGCGGGCGGGAGCGTTGCAGCTGGCGGTGCTCGACGCGCCCCCGCAAGCAGCTTTGCAAGTGCTGAACACGGAAGGACTGGTGATCGCCGAGGGAACCGTCGATGATCAAGGAAGCCTGTTGTTCCGCAATCTTCAAGCGGGCACCTATCGCGTGGCGACTGCCGACGACTCTCAGATGAGCGAACCAGCGGAGGTGTACGACGCATCCTGGCTACCTGGACCCGATTTCTATGCATCGCAACAACTCCCAGCAGGCGGTTTCGGTTACCTCACGACTCGCGACGGGACGACGTTGTCGATCAATGTGTCGCTACCGGGACCCGCCGAAGGCGGCCCGTATCCAACGGTCGTGGAGTATTCGGGTTATTCGCCGAGCAACCCCGATGAGCTCGGATCGGCTCAGTTGTACAACGCCCTCGGTTTCGCGTACGCGGGCATCAACATGCGGGGCACGGGCTGTTCGGGTGGCTCGTTCCAGTTCTTCGAATTGTCACAGTTGCTCGATGGCTACGACGCCATCGAAATCGTGGCGGCTCAACCTTGGGTACTGAACAACAAGGTGGGAATGGTCGGTGTCAGCTATCCGGGGATCAGCCAACTGTTCGTTGCATCGACGCAGCCGCCGAGTTTGGCTGCCATCGCGCCACTGTCGGTTCTCGACGACAGTTACCGGGGAACGTTGTACCCGGGAGGCATTCTCAACACCGGATTCGCCGTTCCCTGGACACAGGAAAGAATGAACTCCAGCGCGGTCTACGGACAGGCATGGTCCAAGGAACGCGCCGACTCCGGAGACGCGGAGTGCGCGAGCAACCAGAGGCTTCGTCTGCAGAATCCGAACCTCGTGGAGTTGATCGAAGCCAATCCGTTCTATTCTCCCGAGACCGCCGATCAGATCAATCCCACGCTGTTCGTGGACTCGATCAACGTTCCGGTCTTCATCGCCGGAGCCTGGCAGGACGAACAGACCGGAGGTCGTTTCCCGTCCCTACTCGACAACTTCACCAATGCTCCGAAATTGTTCGTCACATTGACCAACGGTCTCCACACCGATTCGCTCGGACCTTCCGTCCTCAGCCGCTATGTCGAATACCTGAACCTGTTCATCGCCGATCGAGTTCCCGACCTCACGGCGATCGCCGCGCCGGCAGCCGTCCTCTTCAACACGCTCTTCGGCGTGGATCCTGGATTCGAACCCGAGAACCGATTCGCCGACATGAGCCTGGACGAGGCTCGTTCCGCATTCGAACGCGATGGTCGGGTGCGTGTGCTCTTCGAGAACGGGGCTGCCGACGGCCAACCGAATGGCTCCCCCGTGGCCCGATGGAGCGCCGAATTCCCCAGTTGGCCCATCCCGACAGCAGAGCCATTGCGTTTCAATTTCGGAGCCGAGGGCGTCATGGCCCCGTCTCTCCCTGGGACCGGATCCACCGCTTACCGAGCCGATCCGACCGCCGTTCCCCCGACCTTCTACGAGGGAAGTGGTTCCGCGATCTGGCGAGCCGACACGGTCTACAACTGGGTGCGCAATCCGGAGGGAACAGCGGCGGTCTTCACTTCGGAACCGCTCACGGAGGACCTGGTGCTGGTGGGTCCCAGTTCGGCCGATCTCTGGATCTCCACCGATGCCACTGATACCGACCTCGAAGTGACCATCAGCGAAGTTCGAGCCGACGGTTCGGAGGTCTACGTCCAAAGCGGTTGGTTGAGGGCCAGTCAGCGAGCCCTCGACGACTCGGAGAGCCCGGAATTGCGCCCCGTGCATTCGCAACTTCAAGCCGCAGCGGTTCCGTTGGTGGCCGGCGAAGCAACGCCCGTTCGAGTCGAGATCTTCCCGGCTGCGCACCCGTTTCGCAAGGGATCGAGGATTCGTGTGACCATCGATGCTCCCGGTGGCAATCGAGCAGTGTGGCAGTTCAGAACCATCAGTGCCGGGGAGAGCGTCACCATCGTCCACGATGCGACGCGACCCTCCTCGATTGTGCTGTCCGTCGTGCGTGGTTTGGAGGTTCCCAGAGGAGATGCCCCGTGTGGCGCTCTGCGCGGCCAGCCGTGTCGCGCCAGTTGATCAGTCCTGCAACACCGACAACCGGAGCACCAGCGCGCCGGAGCCGTGTGTCTCCAACTCGAAGTCGCCGAGTTTGTCGGCTACGAACTGGAACGTCACATCGGTTCCTGTCAACTCCAAGTCGTACCCGTGCAAATGGAACTCTTCGGCCGCTGTGGATCGGATCCGAATCGTCATGGGAGTCCCGAGAGCCACCGATACGTCCTGTGTTTCTCCGGAATCGGCGTCGACGAGAATGCTCACCGGTTCGATCGCCGGCTCTCCCTCCTCGAGATTGGGTTTGCTCGCAGTGCTGGTAGGGGCGGCGGTGGAGACAGGATCGGTTGCGGAGGCCGATGACGGCTCAATGGTCGAAACAATGCCACCCTTCGACGTCGTCGATTCATCCGAACAGGCAGTGAGGAAAAAGGTCGAACAGGTCGTCGTACAAACGATGAAGCCACGGACGATTCGAAGATTCATGTCACCATGGTGGCACATGGAACAGGCGGAAGTAGATCTCGAATCACCGACCAACCGGAACGAACGTCACCCGGGAAACCCGCATGGTTGTCAAAGCAATGGTGGCCACATTGACTGACTTCATGCGCATCGTGTTCTGGGGAGCTGCGGGGACGGTGACCGGCTCTCGCTTTCTCGTGGAAACGGGTCGATCACGGATCCTCGTGGATTGCGGCCTGTTTCAAGGTGGCAAAGCTCTACGGACGCGAAACTGGGAGGAGTTCCCGGTGGATCCGGCGACCATCGATGCAGTAGTGCTCACCCATGCCCATGTCGACCACAGCGGGTATCTGCCCGCACTCGTACGCGATGGCTTCACCGGCCCGATCTGGTGCACCCGGGCCACTGCGGACCTGTGCGAATTACTGCTCCGGGATTCGGCCATGCTCCAGGAGGAAGAAGCCTTCTACGCCAACAGGCACCGAACCAGTCGACATCGACCTGCCCTTCCACTGTTCACCATCGACGATGCCGAGCAGGCCCTGGAGCAACTGCAAACGCGGATGTTCGATCACGACTTTCCGGTCACCGACGACGTCTCCGCGATTTTCGGCCGGGTTGGCCACATTCTCGGAGCAGCATCGGTCAGGCTCTCCGACGGCGAACATTCGGTTCTCTTCTCGGGAGACGTAGGACGTGCCGATGATCCGGTCATGCGTCCTCCGGATCCACCACGATCTGCCGATCTGATCGTCACCGAGTCCACCTATGGCGATCGCATCCATGACCGCGTGGATCCCTATGACGACATCGCCACCGTGGCTCGCACCACTCTCGGTCGCGGTGGCATCTTGCTGATTCCGACGTTCGCCGTGGGTCGAAGCCAGATGATCATGCATCTCCTCGCCGAACTACGGCGGAGCGAGCGGATCCCCAATGTCCCGATCTATCTCAACAGTCCGATGGCCATCGATGCAACCGACCTCATGGTCAAGTATCGCAGTGAGCACACACTCTCCGAGGATGAATGCTCCCGAATCTTTCACGGGGTGTACTTCACGCGTACCGTCGAGGAGTCCAGAGCTCTCTCGGCTGCGACTGGACCGATGATCATCTTGTCCGCCAGCGGCATGGCCACGGGCGGGCGCGTTCTTCACCATTTGCGACAGGTTCTACCCGAGCCGAAGAACACGGTGCTCTTCGTCGGTCACCAGGCCGATGGAACGCGCGGGCACGCTCTCATCAATGGTGCAGCCACGGTGCGCATCTATGGTCAAGACGTCGGAGTCCGTGCGGAAATTCGTCATATCGAATCCCTGTCCGCGCATGCCGACTCCATCGAGTTGATCTCCTGGCTTCGGAGTGTTTCCGAATCACCGAGGCAGGTGGCCATCGTGCACGGCGAACCGGACGCCGCCAGCGCCCTCCGTGAACTCATCACCACAGACCTTCGGTGGCCAAGTTTCATTGCCGAGCATGGACAGAGCGTCGAACTCTGACGATTCACATGGCGCCATTCGACGACGTCGGATCCGGTCACCGGTCCACGCCTCGGCGGGGAGACATGGACCGATGACCGGTTCGCCGAAAGCGAATGAAGAGCGGCGGATCTCTTCACCTCGAGCTCCCGGCGAGAGCTATAGCCCGCCCGAACCCTTCCAGCGTCTCACAACGGAGTTGTCGTCGCGCCAGCCAACAGCACACGATGGACATTCGTCGGACGACTCGGCCGAACATTGCCCGATTGGGCATTGACTTCGTCAACCCAGGGCCGGCAGCCCTGGAAATCGCGGTCGTTTCCCTCCTACGATGAAGACGTGGCGGTGGCGGATCGGTTGCACATTTCGCGCGGTGATGATTGGCAAGCTTTGGTGGCAGTCGGTCTGATTGCTGGTGATCTGTCACCCATTGCCATCGCCCGCTATGCCGGAGTCCACCCCAGTCATGCCGAAGCGGCTCTCACCTCGGCGCGGGAGGCTGGAATCATCAACCCCGATGGTTCGGTCGACGAAATCGTCACCTTGCGTCTCGTCGCCGATCTGCCCACTGAAGAAGCAGCCCGAGTCAATGCGTCAGTGGCGCGGCACCTCATTGCCGGCGGTCCAGAACGACTCCTCGATGCCGTCGCCCATGCCCGCGCTGCCGGATCCCTCGTCGATCCTGACGAAATCGTGGCCATGGCGGATCACGGGGGAAGGATGAGCCTCCTCCTCGGCGATTATGCCTCGGCTTTCGAGCTTCTGAAGTTGGGTGATGAACTGGACATGTCGAAGGATGCGGTGGCTCAGGGCTTGCGCCTGTGCGATCTCGCTCTCGCCGCCGATGGTCTCGGCCGGGTCATCGACGGCCGTCAGTACTTGGCCCGTGCGGTCTCGCTCGGAGAGCTGACTGGGGACGCACACTTGGTGGCCCGAGGAGCAGTCCAGTACGCCCTGCCCACCGATTGGTACGCCGGCGACCCTCGTGCGGCGCGGCTCTTGCAACGAGCCTCCGAATTCGACCTCGATGACGACAACCGGGTGGCGGTGATGTCGGCACGGTCCCTGGTGGAGATGCGGATTCCCTTGACGGTCGAAGAGGGCCACCAATTGGCGTGGATCACCCGCCCTGCGGTGGCCCAAGGTCTGGCTGACCAAGCTCTGACCGAGTCCGAAATCTGTTCACCGGAAGTCCGGGCTCTGGCTCTCCTTTCGTGGCGGGCCACCCATCGGGCCCCGCACTATCTGACGCAACGCCGCAACATCTCCAGTGAGGCCCTGAACCTGTCCCAGCAACTCCGTCACAGCTCGTATCAGGTGGAGTCAGCAGTCGCCGTAGCAGTGGACGCCCTCGAGTCCGGTGATCGGCCGTTGGCCGATCAAGCGATGGCCGTTGCCCGCTGGGTCGGTGAACGCGACGGCAATCCTCGTTTGAAGTGGCGGGCCTACTGTCTGGCCGTCGGCACCTCGCTCCTGGATGGCGACTCCGACGCCGCCCTCGAGTTTCGCTGCAAGGCCCGCGAGATCGGACAGCAGATCAATCACCCCGGATGGTTCGGTGCCGACATGCTGTTTCTGGCCCAGGATCTTCTGTTGCGGGACGATGTGGTCGAAATGCGCAAGTACATGTTCGATGAATCGTTTCCTGGGTTGGCCAACCCCATCGGCCGATCCTGCGTGGCCCACATGTTCGCCCGCAACGGGGACCTCAAAACCGCTGAACGGCACATCCGACGAGCCTTCCGTCAGCTCGACGAAGAAGCCAGTTATCTGCTCCTCGCCACGCGCATGACCGACACCGCCTTGTTGATCGGAGTCCCCGATCTCCTGAAGGACTTGGCTGGGATCCTCGCTCCCTGGGTCGATCACGTGGCCGTCGACTCCAATGGGTGGTGGTGCGACGGTCCAGTGAGCGGCTGGCTCGCCCTCATCAATCTGGTACTCGAGCGCCATGGCGCTGCCAAGGACTTGTCCGAGCAGGCCGAAGTCACGGCTCGGGCACTGAACGATCAGCGAACTCTGGCCCGACTCCGATGGCTGCGCTCGCATTTCGAACCGACGAGCACCGCAGGCCCGGCGGGTGCGTTGACGGCCCGCGAGCAACAGGTGCTCGAACTCTTGGCCACCGGCGCCACCAACGCCGCCATCGCCCGAACACTGGCTTACAGCGTGTCCACGATTCGCGACGAGACGACGGAGATCTACCGCAAACTGCAGGTGAAGGGACGAGCCGAAGCCGTCGGCCGGGCCATTCAACTCGGATTGATCACGAAAACGCTCTGACGACGAATGGAACCGTCGTGGCGTCGCCTCGAGCGCTCTCTTGGTCTCGGCGATGCAACCGTCATCGGTATCGGATCGATGGTCGGAGCAGGAGTCTTTGCGGTCTGGTCCGCGGCCGCTGCGGTGGCCGGAAGTCAACTCCTGATCGGCCTCCTGATTGCCGGAGTCGTGGCCACATGCAACGGTTTGTCCTCGGGACTTCTGGCAGCCATCCATCCGGAAGCGGGAGGGACGTACATCTACGCCTCCAAACAACTAGGCCCGGTGCGGGGCTTCATTGCCGGCTGGGGATTCGTGATCGGCAAGACAGCCTCCTGTGCCGCGATTGCTCTGACTGCCGGTGCCTACCTCCTTCCGGCGTACGACCGCCTCGTTGCAGTCGTGGCGCTCATTGTCGTCACCTCGATCAACATCGGTGGACTCGAACGAACGGTCCGCGTCACGAGAATCCTGCTCGCGGTGACGGGCTTCGCACTCGTCTTCGTGATCGCTTCCGGTTGGGTCGCAGCGAACCCTGACACGACGAGATTGACGATCGGATCCTCGGAATCCCTGGTCGCATCGAGCTACGGCATTCTGCAGGCGGCCGGGATCGTCTTCTTCGCCTTCGCCGGATACGCGCGCATCGCCACTCTCGGCGAGGAAGTGCGAGACCCTGAGCGCACGATCCCCAGGGCCATTCTGATTTCCCTCGGCATTGTCGTGCTTCTGTACGTGCTTCTCGGCGCCACGGTGGTATCCGTGGTCCCGTCCGAGACCCTCATGGGCTCCACGGACCCCCTCCGTCTCGTCGTCGAATCGGGCTCGTGGGAGGCATTCGGACCACTGGTACGTATCGCCGCAGGAGTTGCGGCCTGCGGTGCTCTCTTGAACCTGATTCCGGGAGTGTCGAGAACCTCATTGGCCATGGCTCGCCGCGGCGATCTTCCCCGGATCTTCGCTCACCTCACGGCACAACCGCCCAAACCGGTGCGGGCAGAACTCACCGTCACTGCAGCAGCGATCGTGCTCGTCTTGTGTTTCGACATCCGTGATTCAATCGGTATCTCCGGAGTTGGCGTCCTGGTGTACTACGCGCTCACCAACTGGTCGGTGCTGACGTTGAACCCGGCGCCGATGCCCCGACTTCGGGCGATCGTGGGTCTCGCAGGTTGCTCGATCCTTGTGGTCTGTCTTCCCGGTTGGGCACTGGTGACGGGAAGCTCGGTACTTGTGACTGGTCTCGTCCTGCGAATCCTCTTTCATGATTCCACCAAGGACCGATAGGTTGAGACGGGTCACGGCCCGCTCTGCACGGAGTCGCTCGACATCTTCGACCATGACCTCCCTCTTGCGAACTGATACCTCGGTCCGAGCTACCGGACTGGTGAAGAAGTTCGGCGATGTCACTGCCCTCGACGGTCTTGATCTGGTGGTGGACAGCGGATCAGTGCTCGGGTTGCTCGGTCCCAACGGCGCAGGCAAGACCACGGCGGTTTCGATTCTCACCACGCTTCTTGCGCCATCGGCCGGGTCGGCCACCGTGGCCGGGCTCGACGTGGTGCGCCAAGCCCGCGAGGTGCGCCAATGCATCGGACTGTCCGGACAGTACGCCGCCGTCGATGAGCACCTGACTGCTCGAGAGAATTTGACCATGATCGGCCGTCTCTACGGGATCGGACGTCAAGAGACGATTCGTCGAGCTGGGGATTTGCTGGAACAGTTCCGTCTCGGTGATGCCGCCGACCGTCCCCTCAAGACGTATTCGGGAGGCATGCGCCGCCGACTCGACCTGGCCGGGGCGCTCATCGGCGAACCCCTCGTTCTGTTCCTCGATGAACCGACGACCGGGCTCGATCCGCGCAGTCGCAACGAATTGTGGGATGCCATTCGCCAGCGTGTGGCCCAGGGCACGACCGTTCTGCTCACGACCCAGTACCTGGAAGAGGCCGATCAGCTGGCCGACGACATCGTGGTCATCGACCATGGACGGGCAATCGCTCGGGGCACGGCGGAAGAACTGAAACGTCAAGTGGGCGGCGAGCATCTCGACGTGCACCTCCGTCACGACCGCGATGTGGACCGGGCGGTCGGTGTACTCAAGACAGTGGCCACCGGTGTCATCCGAGTACAAGGGGAGATCTGCGACCTTTCTGCGCCGGTAACGAACGGGGTCGAGGCGCTTCGACTGGTCCTGCGCGAACTGGAGACGCTCGGGATCGAGATCATCGATATCGGTCTGCGCCGACCGACATTGGATGATGTCTTCATGAAACTGACCGGCCATGAGGCCGAATCCGACGTGCTCGCGCCATGAAGGAGCGACGGCCATGAGCACGATCTCCTCGCTCTTCCACGGCGCGCGAGATGCCGCGGTCATCGCCCGGCGCAACATCATTCGCATCCGCCGCGTCCCCGACGTCATGGCCTTCGTTCTGGTCCAACCCTTGATGTTCGTTCTTCTCTTCGCCTACGTCTTCGGTGGTTCGATCGCCATCGAGGGTGGCAATTACCGCGAGTTCCTCATCGCCGGAATCTTCGCCCAAACCGTGGTCTTCGGTGCCACTTTCACCGGTGCCGGTCTCGCCGAAGATCTGCAGAAGGGTCTGATCTCCCGCTTCCGATCCTTGCCCATGTCTCGCTCGGCAGTCGTCGCCGGACGAACCGCCTCCGACGTGATCTACAACGCGTTGTCACTCATGGTCATGTCGGTGGCCGGACTGATCGTCGGGTGGAGGATCCGCGGATCGATCATCGATGCTGCAGCGGCTTTCGCTCTCTTGCTCCTCTTCTCCTACGCCTTTTCCTGGGTCATGGCATGTATCGGGCTCCTCGTACCCACCCCGGAGGTGGTGAACAATGCCTCGTTCGTGGTGCTCTTCCCGCTCACATTCATCGCCAACACCTTCGTACCGGCAGAGTCTCTGCCCGGCCCGCTCGAGACTTTTGCCGAATGGAACCCGATCTCGGCGATCACGCAGGCAACGCGGGAACTCTTCGGCAACATTCCGGCCGGTACGCCAGAGCCGACCGCGTGGCCCATGCAGCACAGTTCGCTCTACACGGTGCTCTGGACGGTCGCGCTGATCGCGGTCTTCGCTCCCTTGGCCACCCGCCTCTACCAACGGTCCGGCGGACGCTGACCCCAGAACCGATACCGTCGAGCCGATGACCGCAAGCGCCTGGCACCACGTCCGCGAGGCAATCGATTTCGCCTGGGCACGAATTCATCATGACCAGGATCCGCTCAACGATCGCGAGCGTTGCGACGGAGATCGTTATCTCCAGTACATCGTGGCCACGGCCGCGCAGTATTCCTTGATGGTTTCGGAGCCCAGCCGACCCACATTCATTCCCCCCTTGCCGTCGTCTCGCTGGCTGGGTGCCAGCGGACCCGACATCGACTACGACGTGGCCAACATTCGGCCCGGCGTTCGTTACCGCATCACCGGCATCCGAGGAGGATCGTCCTACGTCGGTATCTGCATCTACGCGAACGACCCTGCTGGCACGGCCCAAGCCATGGTCGACAACGTCGATGTCGACGCCTTGGCGGATGCCGACGGACGTTTCGAGTTCGAAGTAGCCCATCCAGCTGCAACGCGGGTCATCATTCGTCAGTACTTCCACGATCGAGCGACTCAAGAACGAGGGTCGTGGACGATCGCGTGCCTCGATCCCGTCCCAGCAACCGAGGTCGACGTGCCTTCTTCCGCCGAAGTGGATGGACGCGTCACCATGATCGCCAACTCGATTCGTTGGAACGCCCAACTGAATCAGTTATGGGGTGCCGATCTGAGGACGCGACCCAATCGCCTCGTCCTCCAACACGCCGATGACATCGTGGCCGCCGTACCGAATCCGGATGTGACCTATGCCTTCGGCTGGTGGCGCCTGGAACCGAACGAGCGCCTCGAAATCGACGTGGCCCCGCCACCCGACACGGTGTCATGTCGCTATTGGGGGCTTCAGATCTGCGACCGCTGGTTCCAATCCCATCCCGACCGTCGGATGAATCTGAACGATCGCGCCGCTCGGTCGAGTGCCGACGGCACCGTTCGAATGACATTGTCCGACACCGACCCCGGACATCCGAACTGGCTCAGGACCTACGGCCACACGACGGGAACCATGTTCTTTCGCTGGCTCCATTACACCCCGGATGCACCTCCCACCTGCCGAGTGCTTCGCTCACCCACTGTTCGATCAGCCGGCTCCTGACGACGATCCGCCTGTTGATCCCTTCTCACATGAACGCTAGGGATTGCAGCGTGGGCAGTACTGCGGATCCACCCCGCTGCTCCCTGCGGCGAGTCGAGCCATTTCGACATCGCACCGAGCACAGATCAGGAACTCGCGCCGGATCATTCGCGTCGGGTTTCCGCAATCCCGACACGGTGCACCACCCTCGTGTCGACCGATTCCCCATCCGGGTGCCGCACAGGCGGGGCAGAGTTGGGCCAAGCGATTGGCCAGGCGCTCCGCAGCCCGGGCGATCACCCGTCGACGTGAGGGGTGATGGTGGGCGCGAAAGTCCGATTCCACCCGAACTCCGGCGGAGGGATCCCAGGAGTGACAATCCTGGACCGCCCTCGCCAAGTCCTCGGGATCATGAATCCCTTTGACGATGGGGCCGCTCCCGGATTGCGATCGCACGATGAGACCATGCTCGGGAAAACCGGCTCGCTCCAGACCGAGCGTGTCGATGTCCGGGGCGTCCATGTCGGCGCCGAAACTGACCACATCGAAGTCGACTTCGGTTTCCGACACCACGATGCCGAGTGAGTCGTCCACCATGGTCACGACCTCGATATCGGCTGTCAGGAAGGGAACTCCCCAGTAGGGGCCGAAAGTGCCCTCGCTGGCGAAGCCGATGTCGAGACCCGTTGCCCTCGTACCCAGGCGAGCCTTGGCCTCGGCGACCTCGAGTTGCGATCCTCGGCGTGGCACCTCTCCTGAAAATGTGCCGAGAGCGTCGGTATCGACCTCCGCCGTCTCGAGCACCAGGCCGAGACGACGAAACATGACCGGGCCGATCAGGGCCAATTTGCCGTGCTTGGTGGCCAGCGCGGCGCGGCTTCCGTCGTAGGGGTGTGCCGTCAACGGGTGATCAGATGGGATTCCGCGGGTCCGACGATCACATCGTGTTCGTCGATGAAGTGGGCCTTGATCACATTGAAATCATCGATCCGCTCCAACAGCCGACGTGCCTCCTCATCGGTCACCTCCT
>JBMTPW010000009.1:0-20719 GCA_049444115.1 Ilumatobacteraceae bacterium
CCTGCGATCGTCCGGGGATCGAGGGCTGGCCGGTGGTGTGGGCCCGTATGCGCGACCGCAGGGTTCTGCAATGGGACAAAGACGATTGCGCCACGGCCGGTCTGGTCAAGTTCGACCTCCTCGGGTTGGGCATGCTCTCGGCTCTGCACGGAGCGGTGGATCTGGTGCGCACCCACAAAGGCATCGAGATCGATCTGGCGGCGATTCCTCAGGACGACGAGGTCTACGCCATGCTCTGCCGCGCCGACACGGTCGGAGTGTTCCAGATCGAATCCCGGGCCCAGATGGCCACCTTGCCGCGGCTCAAACCGCGCCGCTTCTACGACTTGGTCGTGGAGGTCGCGCTCATCCGTCCCGGTCCGATCCAGGGCGGATCGGTGCATCCCTACATCCGGCGGCGCAACGGACAAGAACCGGTGACCTATCTGCATCCACTCCTGGAGAACAGTCTGGGCAAGACCTTGGGCGTCCCGCTGTTCCAGGAGCAACTGATGCAGATGGCCATCGACGTCGCCGGCTTCAGTCCGGCAGAAGCCGATGAATTGCGCCAGGCCATGGGCTCCAAACGCAGTCGGCAGCGCATGATCCGGCTACGCCAACGTCTTTACGACGGCATGGCGGCGCGCGGCATCGTCGGTGACATCGCGGACGAGATCTTCGACAAGATGGCGGCCTTCGCCAATTACGGATTCCCGGAAAGCCACTCGGTGTCCTTCGCCTATCTGGTGTACGCCTCATCGTGGTTGAAGCTCCACGAGCCTGCGGCGTTCTATGCCGGATTATTGAACGCGCAACCGATGGGTTTCTGGAGTCCGCACTCTCTGGCTCAGGACGCTCGGCGGCACGGGGTGGTGGTGCGTTCCCCCGATCTCGACGTCTCGCGGGCACAGGCGAGTCTCGAGTCCTGTCCCGAGAGTCACGGCGGATTCGCCGTGCGACTCGGTCTGTCGTCGGTGCGCGGGGTCGGATCGGACACGGCCCGGCAGATCGAAGACGAACGTGCTGCCGGTGGCTCCTACCGAGACGTGGAGGATCTGGTGCGGCGAGTGGACGACCTGTCGTTGACCCAATTGGAGGCCATGGCCACCGGTGGAGTGTTCGAGGAATGTTTCGGGTTGGAACGACGCCGAGCGCTCTGGGCCGTGGGGGCGGCTGCGGCCTCCCGTCGAGACCGCTTGCCCGGATTGACGGGGATGGACACGCCGATGTTGCCGGGGATGGAACCCATCGAAGTAGCAGTGGCGGATCTGTGGGCCACTGGTGTTGCCCCCAACGGGCATCCGACGCAGTTCTTGCGCCAGCAGTTGGACGAGATGGGTGTGGTTCCGGCCGAACGATTGTCGAGGACCACGGCGTCCAAAGTGTGGGTGGCCGGGGTCGTCACCCATCGGCAGCGACCGGCCACGGCTCAGGGAACCACCTTCATGAATTTGGAAGATGAAACCGGTCTCATCAACGTGGTGATCTCGGTCGGGTGTTGGAAACGATTCCGGCCGGTGGCCCGAGGGGCGTCGGCTCTGCTCGTACGGGGTCGATTGCAGTGTTCCGAAGGTGTGGTGAACATCGTGGCCGAGCATCTGGCTCCACTACCGATCGCTGGATCGCTCAGCAGTCGCAACTTCCGCTGAACGCAATCAGTGACTGCGGCTGGATGCCCGTGTGGCGAGAAGACCGAGGCCGATGAACACCGATCCGGCCACGTAGCGCTGAATGAACGGCAATGACCGCCCGTTCACCAGTACCGTCCGCAGTGCACTGGCCATCAGGGCATAGGAGGCATCGGTGATGCACCCGATGGCTACGAAGATGATCCCGAGCACCAGAGCCTGGGACCAGGCCGCGCCATGGTCACCGTCGATGAACTGGGGCAGATACGACAAGAAGAAGAGCGCCACTTTGGGGTTCAAGGTGTTGACCACGATTCCCTGAAGGAACGAACGTCGGCGGGACATCGAACCGCCAGGACCCTCGATCGCCGTCGGTGCCACCAGCAGTGTGCGAATTCCCACGAAGATGAGATATCCGGCGCCCAGCCACTTCACCACGTTGAAAGCCGTGGCCGAGGTGGCCAGCACCGCCGACAAACCGGCGGAGGCCGCGAGTACGTGCATGAAGTTGCCAAGTTCCAATCCGGCGACCGCCGCCAGTCCCACCTCGCGACCATCGGACACGCTGCGATTCAAGATGTAGATGACTGCTGGACCAGGGATCACCAGAAGTGCCAGTGAGGCCACGGCGAACGTGACGATGTCGTGGAGGGCGGGCATGGTCGATCAGACTTCCACGGGGATCGGCACCGGGGGCGGACCTTCGGAAAGTACTGCGGTCAGATGCCGGTGCAGATGTCGAGGCGCGAACGTGGATGTGCGGTCGTTGCCGATGGCCTCGACCTCCCACCAGCGAATCTCGTGGATGTACTCGGCGCGCAGGGCGTCGGCATCCAGAGCCGGGGTGATGGCAAAGGCTTCGGGAACTCGCACCAGATAGATGTGTTCGCGCTGACCGTCCCATTGGCCGTCGAGGAATGCGATGTGGTGCTCGCGGGTCCACAGGTGCGGACCGATCTCGATATCGGTGAGTCCGATCTCCTCGACGAGTTCCCGCTCGAGTGCCGTCACGTGGTCCTCACCAGGTTGCAGTCCGCCCCCTGGTAACGCCCACCGCGTCCCTGCAGGAAACTCGAAACGCACCAACACGATTCGGGCATCGGGAGTGAGGATCACCGCCCGAGCCGCCGGTCTGATTCGCAATGGTGCCGAGCCGACGGGCAATTCAGTCCGAGGGTCGCTCATGGAGTCCGTCGTTCATCATTCGGTACACCTCGTAGATGGACTTGCACTCCTCGCACAACGGGAGTTGCTTGGGGTCGCGCGAGGGCACCCACACGTGTCCGCACAGGGCCTCGAGCGGAGTGCCGTAGATGCGGGCTTCGATCACCTTGGCCTGGGCGTTCTCGCCGGGCTCGGTCTTGACGATGTGAGCGCAGGCCGGTTGGCCCGTTTGCAGATCCCGATCCAGATCGCTTTCCAGATCGGTCCGGGTACTCGACATGGCAATCGACATGGCAATCGACATGGCACCCGACATGGCACTCGACACGACATTCGACATGGCGCCAGTCAACCAGATGCCTACGTGGGTGCCTCCGCGCCGGCTGCTCCGGCGGGCGGATGAGGTTCCGGCTGTGCTCACTGACCTCACCAGCGGGTCGGCAGGCCGAAATCTCCGGGGATGGAGCGAACCGTCCGCGACGTCATGATCAACCAGTCGGCGAGTTGGATTCCGGACGATGCCAGCCAACTTCCGAGCAGCACCGCCTGCGCCGCATCGCTCTCGTCGGTGATGTCGTGGCGACGGCGCGAATACACGAGCCCGACTGGGCGGTCGAAGAGCTGGGCCGATTCCTCCAGGGGAAACGGCCCACCGAGGATGAGCACATGGTCGGCCCAACCCTCTTCGTCGAGGGGAACGACCACATGATTTCCGACCACCACCGAGGGTGACATCGAGTACCCGATGTGGAACGCCCAGTGGGAGGATGTGAATGGTCCGAGTCGGCAGGGCACGATCCGGGATCGTCGTGCAGGCATGGTTCCCCTCGAAAGTCGTCGGGACGAGCGGGGAAGCCCTTGCACCGTACGTCGGGGGTGTGGCCGAGATCCGGCGGCAGTGATCAGCCGACGACGGCCATGCTGGCGATGACGGCTGCGACCATCACGACTGCAGGAAACGCATAGGTGGACCACTTGGGCAATGGTTTCCAGGCGGGAGCCAACATGACGATCCCGCACACGGCTCCGATGATCGCACCGCCGAGATGTCCGCCGATCGAGATACCTGGAATGGTGAAGGTCAGGATCAAGTTGATGGCCAACAGCGTTCCGATCCCGGACCTGAAGACGTTGATGCCGCGACGTTGCATTCCCACTGCGGCCGCGGCCATGAGACCGAAGACGGCTCCCGATGCTCCGCCGTGAAGGCCGAGGCTGTTGGTCTCGATGACCAGGACACCAAGCGACCCACCGAGCAGACACGCTCCGTAGAGCAGGGCGAAACGGAGACGGCCGAGGGCGGGCTCGAGCAGGTTCCCCAACTGGTAGAGCAGGAACATGTTCATGCCGATGTGGAGGAGGCCGAAGTGCAAGAACCCGGCGGTGACGAGTCGATACCACTCGTGGGTCTGGGCCAGCACCAGTTTGTTGAGTCCGAGGTCGAACTCACGCGGCGAGACCGGTCCACTGAACCCAGCCGTATCGAGGTTTCCGCTCAGGACCCAGAAGAACACCAGGACGTTGATGACGATGAGGGTCAAAGAGACGAGTGCCGACTGTCGCCGGGCCCAGTCCCGACCCTGCACATGGACCGAAGGACGACTGGCGGCGACGCACTCCGGACAGAGACTGCCGATGCTCGCAGGCTTCAGACAATCACCACAGGCCGGACGGCCGCAGCGGGTGCAGGACCGTCCGGTCAGTTTCTGAGGATGTCGGTAGCAGGCCGGAAGATCCGGCGGGGGCAGTTCAGACATGGCGTTCCTGTTCATCGGTATCGGCCACCGCGTGAGATGGCGTGAAGAGTTCTTCGGCGCGCACGGGTCGACCGATCCCGAATCCCTGGACGCGATCGCAACCGAGAAGCTGTAGGCGCTCCCTTTGCATCGTCGTGGTCACCCATTCGGCGATGACGGTGATGTCCAGACTATGGGCCAACTGGATCATGCTGCGCACGATCGGATCGTCGCGTTCGTCCTGTCCGAGTCCACGAACGAAGGAGCCATCCAACTTGAGGTAGTCCGTCGGACACGAGCGCAGATGGGACAGAGATGAATATCCGGTACCGAAATCGTCGATCGAGAGCCGGAATCCCGAACGTTTCAGCGACAAGAGAGTTCGCAAGATCGTGCCGTCGTCCCCGAGCAGCATCTTCTCGTCGAATTCCAGGGCCAATTGCGACGGTGCGAGTCCGCTGGAGGCCTCCAGGAGACGTTCGACGAAACGATGATCGGCGACCTGTCGTCGCGAGACGTTGATATGGACGACGAAGTGTCGGTCCACGAGTGTTGCGTCCAGCCAGCGTCGCAGATCGGTGCAGGCACGGCGGATCACCCAGTCGCCGATGGTCACGATCGATCCGGAATCCTCGGCCAGATCGATGAACGACGATGGCGTCAAGAGTCCGAGTTCGGGATGGTTCCAGCGCAGGAGGGCTTCGGCCGCCACCGTGGAAGAAGTCTGGGCGTCGAGAATGGGTTGGTAGACGAGAGCGAGTTCTGCGCGAGCCACCGCGGATTCCAAAGAAGCCGAGAGCAGGGCCCGTTCCCGAGCCGATTCACGCATCTGTTCGGTGAACAACTCACAACGCGAGCGGCCGCGCAGCTTGGCACGGTACATGGCGCTGTCGGCATCCCGTAACAAGGACTCGGCGGCTTCCCCGAGTGGATTGTGTTCCGGACTGGACAGGGCCACTCCGATGCTCGCGCCGGTGCGCACCTCCAGACCGTGGATGGTCACCTGTCCGGTCACGGCTCGTCGTACCCGCTCGGCGAGTTCGAGTGCGGTCACATCGTCGGACATGCCTTCGCACATCACGGCGAATTCGTCCCCGCCGATGCGGCCGATGACGTCACCCGGGCGCGTGGCGGCCACGAGGCGACGTCCGATGTCGGTGATCAGCGCATCGCCACTGTCGTGCCCGATGGTGTCGTTGACATCCTTCAAACGATCGATGTCCACGAAGAAGACCGCCACCTTCGATTGCACGGCACGGGATCGCTCGATGGCCTCGGACAATTTGCGCAGGAACAGGGTTCGGTTGGGAAGACCGGTCAAATCGTCGTGCGTGGCCAGGTGGGTGAGCTGGGCCTGCAGACGAACAGTGGCCGAGATGTCGCGACCGAGAAATGTCATGTACTCGGCTACTCGGGTGACCTGCACGTCGAAGGTGTGCATGTCACCGTCGCCACTGCGCAGAGCCACTTCGCCCCGCCAGGTTCCGTGGGCCGCGTCCAGGAGGCGGCGAGGAATTTGATCCCTCACCGATTCCACGAAGGCCGGGAACCGTCGCGCCGATCCATTGGCGTGCAGGACCTCGCCTCGGTCGTCGCTCACCACGACGACGTCGTCGGACGCATCGAGGAGAGCCAGCAGGTGCTGGGGCACCGAGCCCTGGATCGCGGTCGGTGCCGAGATGGCGAGGCCGCGGTAGCCCCGCAAGGTGCCGTCGCCTCCGATGATCGGTCGGGCCAGGAAGCGGAAGTCCGATTCGGTGCCGTCGACGCGCGGCAGGGAGACGGTGACATCGACGGTGGGCAGGTCGTCTGCCGCATGTCGGGGAGTGGAACGAGTCTGCTCGATCCATGATCGTTCGGCTCGGGCGCGTTCTTCGGGTCGGGCATCGGTCCAGGGGGCGAGTCCGATGGGCGTGGATCGACCGTGCAGAACCAGATGGCGGAACCCACCATCGACGGCCGTCAGTCGGCCGGTGGCGTCGACCTCGAACAGACCGATGTGCACGGTCCCAGTATGTCGGGAGTCGCCGGCACCTTTTCCCGGATCGAGCGAGATAATCGACTCAGCCGGTGACGGTCCCGGTCACCGAAGCCAATTGGAGAGAGGCCATGTCGATGGCCTCGACGAGGTCTTGGGCCGGAGTGCCAGAAGGAAGATCCAGGAATTGACCGAGGGCGTGCACCTCGATGGTGTACGAGCGCGTCTCTCCCGGTCCCGGGCACGGGCCGCGATATCCCGCAGTCGCATCGCCGAGCACGGGATCATTGGCCCCGATCACCGCGTCGGGTGGGACCACACCAGCATCGAGGAAGGCCGTTGTCGGGTCGAGGTTGACGACCACCCAATGCACCGTGCTGTCGAGGTTCTCCTCGTAGAACACGATCGCCATGGAGACAGCCGCCGGAGTCACGTCGAACCAAGCCACATTTGGTGAGATGTTCTCTCCGGCACAGGTGAATCGGGCGGGAATCACTTCGTCATTCGTCCAGGGGACGGAGATGTCCAATCGATCGGATTCGAGTGCCGGAAGCGAGGAGACGTCGAAGGATGTTCCGTCCGTTGGAGCGCTCGTCGTGGTGATGATCGATTCGGTCTGGTCCGGGCGAGGGGGGCGCATCTCGCGCCCGTCATCGGAACAGGCCGCCACGGGCACCATCGTGAGAAGACCGGCAGGGAGAACACGCAGGAGAAGGAATCGCCCCGAGGACCCCTTCCGAGAACTCGGATGCTGTCGGTCGCCCATGCACCGACACGATAACTCTGCGGGTCACCGGTCACCATGCACGTCGAACATTCCGGTCGATGGGTGCGGCCACTAACGTTGTTCCGATGTCAGCTGTACGTGGAGACTCCGACGGCGAGGACCTCTGCATTCTCACGGTGCACGCCCATCCCGATGACGAAGCGTCCAAGGGTGCACCGACGTTGGCCCTCTATCACGATCACGGCGTGCGCACGGTGCTCGTGTGTTGCACCGGTGGCGAGGAAGGCGACCTGCAGAACCCGGCCCTCCGCGACGAAGGCGGTCCGTTCCATGGCCTGCACGCCGATGACGAAAAAGCCATGCTGGCCCGACTGCGGCCACAGGAACTGGCCGAATCGGCGCGCATCATCGGTTTCGACGAGGTGGTCATGCTCGACTATCGCGACTCGGGAATGCTCGACTCGCCTGCCAATGCTCATCCGGATAGTTTCCATCAGGCCGATCCGGACGAAGCCGTTGGTCGCTTGGTGGCGGTCATTCGTCGTACCAAACCTCAGGTGATCATCACCTATGGGGACGATCAACGCGGGTATCCACATCCCGACCACGTCAAGGTGCACGACGTAAGCGTGCCGGCATTCGAACGTGCTGGCGATCCCATGTGGTACCCATGGGCCGGTCCGGTATGGCAGCCGTCGAAGCTCTACTACTCGGTGTGGTCGAGAACGCGTCTCGTCGCGGTGCACGAGGCGATGCTGCGTCAACACGATTCGTCGCCCTATGACGAGGTGTGGTTGAACCGCCCGGGTCAAGACGCGCGCATCACCACGCGCGTGCACGTGGCCAGTCATCTGTGGGCGCGTTCGGGAGCACTGCGGGCTCATGCCACACAGGTCGACCCGAACGAACCCTGGTGGTTCGGTCTGAACGACGAGCAATTGGCCGAGGCGTATCCCTATGAGGACTGGGTGCTCGCCAAGTCGGCGGTCGGCATGCCCGGCCCGGACGACGTCGAGACCGATCTCTTCGCCGGAATCGCCTCGGTTCTGCCGGTGCCGAAGGATCGCCCGGGCCGCTTGGTCAACCCTGGACCGGTGACGTCGGTTGGAGCCACGGTCGCATGAGCAGTGGCACCATCCAGTTCCGCCTCGTGGTGGGCAAGAAGGACGAGCGCGTGGATGGCCCCGATGATGCCGACACCGTGGCCACCATTGCGCTTGCCGATGCCAACCTCGATCCGTCGGTGGCCTTCATGCGCGGCAAGTTGAAGATCACCGGACCCACAGGACCTTTGTTCGACGCGCTGTCCAGTGGACGTGCAGTCGACGTCATCACCCGCCTTGCGGCCGACGTCTGATGTCGTCGCTAGCGGCGCATGAGATCGCGCAGTTGCCGATACCCGATCAGCACTGCACCTGACGACGCCAGTCGGGAACGGAGTTCCGCATCGTCGACGGCGAGAGTCAGATCATCGATCCATTCCTGCGCGTGCGGGGTGAGAGCCCGTAGTTCGGGGGTGTCGATGGCCGGTTGGATGTGGATCTCGGTGACACCGGGTTCGAGGCGTTCGATCGCCGAGTACACGCGATCCCGACTGCCGGGACGCCAATCGTGGTCGAAGTGATCGGGGAAGACGATGCCCTCCTCGAGGGCCAGTTGTCGGAAGGGAAAACCGGCCTGGGCTGCACTCAGGGTGGAGGGCAAGCGAATCGGCAGGCGGAATTCCACGGCCAACTCGAGATAGATGTCGAAGAACTCGGGTCGTAGTGTGATGACGCTCAGATGTGGCGCGAGGTGAGTGACGTCGAAACCCCAGAACAGGGCCCGTTCGATCTGTGCTCGGCATTCGCGCAGAACTTCTGCAGGATCGGCGTGCTCCCACAGGTCGTCGACGTCACGCGGAAAGCCACCCTCGCCCGACAACAACGACGGAGCCTGGGTGATTGGCCCCCAGCGATACAGCTCGTGTTCGGCGTTCAATGTGAGATGGACCCCGATGTCCTCGCCCTCGTAGAGGTGAGCGGCATGGCGAGCCCAGGGAGCCGGAACCATCACCGATGAACAGGTGGCCACACCCTCGCGGATGGCTCGGTACACCCCCACATTGGCGGCATGACAGGAACCAAGGTCGTCGCACGAAATGATGACCAATTTGCTGGCAGTGTCGTACCCGAGTCGTTCGGCCACACTGGACGTCGCGCTCACGGTCACGATGTCACGCTAGCGCACTGCCACAAACCGAGTCGTTCCTGTCGTGCGTGCGCAGCCTGGGATGCGAACTCGCGGGCGTAGGTGGTGTTGGGAGGAATGGACAAGGGTCGGGCGAACCCGCGACGAATGATTTCGCGATTCACGAACAAGCCATCGGCAATGCGAAAGACGTAGGCCAGCAGGCGATCGTAATGATCCCGTCCCTCGACATCTCGCTGCAGGACGACGGCAGTGCCTGGCGGTACGAGTTGACGAAGGAACTCCGTGGCTTCGGGTCCATGGCATTCCACTGGGGATCCCGGCTTCTTCGTCTCGGGGGTATCGATCCCGATCAATCGAGTGGTCACAGTGTGACCGCGAATGGCGATTTCCAATGTGTCGCCGTCGATGATCGCCACCACTTTGGCTGGGGTTCCGGTGTGCTCGGTTGTGCAGCCGTGGAGGACCACGGAACCGATGAGGAACAGATTGGCCCAGAGAAGCGATGGATGGATGGAAGCACGTCCACGACCGACCACACGCCGGTGTGGGATCGGCGCGCTCGGTTGCGGAGGTTCAGAGTCGCTCGAGCAGCGTTCCGGTTCCCAGCCCTCCGCCACAGCACATGGACACGATGCCGTACCGACCGCCGGTGCGCTCCAGTTCGTAGAGCGCCTTGGTGGTGAGGATCACGCCGGTGCCTCCGAGTGGATGCCCCAACGCCACGGCACCACCATTGGGATTGGTCTTGTCCAGGTCGGCACCGGTTGCCTTTGCCCAGGCCAGTACCACCGAGGCGAAGGCCTCGTTGATCTCGAAGGTATCGATCTGGTCGATGGTGAGACCGTTGCGGATCAGAAGTCGCTCGGTGGCATCGATCGGTCCGGTCAACATCAGGACCGGATCCACGCCGACCAGGCAGTTGTCGACGATTCGCGCACGTGGCCTGAGGCCGAGAGCTTCGGCCTTGTCGAGGGTCATCATCAGCACCGCACCGGCACCATCGGAGATCTGCGAGGAATTGCCAGCGGTGTGCACACCGTTCTCGCGCGCCACCGGCTTCAGACTCTGCAACTTCTCCAGCGAGGTCTCGCGAATTCCCTCGTCGCGCGCCACGGTGTGGAACGTTCCGGTGGGCTTTCCCTCCTCGTCCAGATCGGGAGCCTGCACCTCGATGAACTGGCCGTCGAATCGACCCTCGGCCCAGGCGCGGGCTGCCCGCTCCTGCGATGCCAGGCCGAAGGCATCGGTATCGGCGCGGGAGATGTTCCATTTGTCGGCGATGCGTTCGGCGCCTTCGAACTGCGAGGTGAATTCGTAGTGCTCGAAGTAGCTCTTCGTGACGGGCGTTCCGAGACCCAACTTCTTGTCCGAATTGCTACCGATGGGAACCCGACTCATGGATTCCACCCCACAGGCCATGGCGATGTCCACGACACCGGAGGCCACCAGGGATGCCGCAAGTCCGGTGGCTTGCTGGCTGGAGCCGCACTGCGTGTCGACGGTGGTGCAGGCGGTGGTCATCGGCAGGCCGGCGGACAGCCAGGCGGTCCGGGCGATGTTGAAACTCTGAGCACCGACCTGGCTGACGGTTCCACCAACCACTTGTTCCACGAGGGCGGGATCTATTCCGGTTCGTTCGATGACGGCCCTTTGCACGAGTCCCAAGAGATCGGCCGGGTGCAGCGACGACAAGCCGCCATTGCGACGACCGATGGGGGTCCGCACCGCATCGACGATGACGACGGTTCGACCAGAGAACGTGTTGGAGGCGTTGGCATTCGACATGCCGGGCATCTTAGGGTCATGCTGTGGACGTGTCCGATTCCGTGTCCCGTGCCAGCAGATTCCTTCCGACCTCCAAGGTTCCCGACGATCCGATCGGACATCGCTACTTCCACATCGTGGAGAACCGAGTCTGGGAGCATCTCGAACCGGCCGATGACGACTACGGCCGTCATTTCCTCGGACTCCTGGACGGAATGGCGTGTTGGGGCGTGGACGTGCCGCACGGTCATGACCCATCCGATGGCGCGTCGATGGATCTCTACAGCTACTTCGCTCGAGTCAGCGAAGAGGAGTGGCTGGTCGCCGGTCGGGCGGTGCAGCTCGTGGACTGGAGTCGGACGCATCGTTTCTGTGGACGTTGCGCCACCGCCACCGAACCTGCGGCCGGTGAGCGAGCCATGCGGTGTCCGCGTTGCGGACTGATGAGTTTCCCCCGCCTCGCGCCGGCCATGATCACTCTCGTCACCCGGGGCGAGCCGGGTGCCGATCAGGAGGCGCTGCTGGCGCGCGGCGTGCAATTCCGCATGCCGATGTACAGCTGCCTCGCCGGATTCGTGGAACCCGGTGAAACCCTGGAGGGCGCCGTCGTGCGCGAGGTGCGCGAGGAAGTGGGAGTGGAAGTTGCCGATGTGCGGTACGTGGGATCCCAGCCGTGGCCCTTCCCGCACAGTTTGATGTTGGGCTTTCGAGCCCGTTGGATCGGGGGAGACATCGTCTGCGACCCCACCGAAATCATGGATGCCAATTGGTATCGCAAGGACGAGTTGCCACCCATTCCTCCGGGAATCTCCATCGCCCGAAAATTGATCGATGCCTGGCTGGTCGAAGGAGCGTGATTCTGCCTCGAGCCCCTGAACCGCCTAGGTTCGGCCCATGGCATTGACACGCTCATCCCTTGGCAAATTGGGTCTGTGGACCTTCCAGTTGGACATGCAACCCATGAAGGAGGCCCAGAAGTACATCGCCCAGATCGAGGAATTGGGCTTTGGTGCGGTGTGGGTGCCCGAAGCCGTGGGCCGCGAACCGTTCGCTTCGACGTCGCTGCTCTTGTCGGCATCCGAACGAATCGTCCTGGCCACCGGTATCGCGTCCTTGCATGCCCGTTCGGCCATGACCATGCAGGCCGGATGGAAGACGGTGACCGAGGCATTTCCCGATCGTTTCCTGTTGGGCATCGGCGTGAGCCATCAGCCGGCGGTGGAAGGGTTCCATGGGGCCGCCTACAACAAGCCCTATTCAACGATGGTGTCGTACCTCGACGCCATGGACCGCGGGCTGTATTTCGCTGCCCAGCCGAGCACACCTCCACAACGGTGTCTGGCAGCACTCGGTCCGAAGATGTTGAAACTGGCGGCTGAGAAATCGCTTGGCGCACATCCGTATTTCGTTCCGGTGGAGCACACGCCGATCGCTCGCGCCGCACTCGGCCCCGATGCAATGTTGGCGCCCGAACTGGCCGTGGTGTTCTCCACCGATGCCGACGCGGCGCGCACCGTGGCACGGGGTTTCATGTCGACGTATCTGCGACTGCCCAACTACACGAACAACCTGCGTCGGCTCGGGTGGTCCGAGGAGGACATCGCCGGACCATCGGACCGATTGGTGGATGCCATCGTGGCCTGGGGAACGCTCGATGATATTCGGGCGCGGATCGTGACGCACCTCGATGGTGGCGCCGATCACGTCTGTGTGCAGGTGCTCTCGGCTGATCCAGCCGCCGTCACCATGGATGAGTTCCGCCAGTTGGCCACGCTCATCCCGACGTTGTGACCAAGCGTGACGTCACCGATCACTGCAAGCCGGTGAGTCCCCGGTACAGAAGAATGGCCAAACTTTCCCGTACCGCCTGACGATCGGCACCACGTCGGGCCATCTCGGCGCGGAAGGCGAGAATGCGCTCCACCATGGCCACCATGGCTGCGGCGGCGGTGAAGGGATCGAGCGCCGCCGGTAACCGTCCGGTTTCGATGCCTTTGCGCATCATGGTCTGCATGGCATCCATCACCAACAAGTTGGCCTCGCTGCGCACGGCACGAAATCGGGCGTCGCCTTCTTCGGCTTTCAGATTGCGGACTCGCAGCACGGCCTGATGCGAATCCCAGAATTCCATGTAGGAGTCCACGAATCTTCGGGCCTGATCGAGTCCGTCCTCGGCCGTCCAACCCGGTGCGAGGAATTCCACCAAAGGGCGCTCGTCCTCGGTGGCTTCCTGAGCGAGAGCGAGAATCGCCGCGTCCACATCGGGGAAATATTGATAGAAAGTGGCCGGCGAAGTGCCCACCGAACGGGTGACGTCCACGACGCGCAGATCCAGTACCCCGTGTTCGTCGAGCAACTTGGCGGTGGCATCCAGCAGCCGACGGCGAGTTGCCGCAGCTCGAGTTCCGATGGTCCGGCCATCGGCGGCCAGGACGCGTTTGGTCATCGGGAGTCCCCGTACACCGGTGCCGGAACCGGTCCCCGCTTCAACAGGTCGTCGACGATGCCTCCGATTTCCGACGGAGCGAGGCGCGACCCCTTGTCGAAGACGTCACCATGCTGCCAGCCGTCGGCCACGGACACCTGTCCGCCAGCAATCTCGAACATGCGGCCGTTCGCGGTGCAGTCGGCGGAACCCAACCACACCACGAGAGGGCTGACATTGGCCGGATCCATGGCGTCGAATCCGGAGTCCGGACGGCGCATCATGTCGGCAAAGGCCTCTTCGGTCATGCGGCTGCGAGCCGACGGAGCAATGCCATTGACGCGAATGCCATAGCGCTCCAACTCGGCTGCGGCCACGATGGTGAAGGCGGCGATTCCCGCCTTGGCCGCCGAGTAATTGCTCTGCGACACGCTGCCGAAGAGTCCGGCCCCCGACGACGTCGTCACCACCCGTGCCTCGATGGGGGTGCCGGCCTTGTGCATGGCGCGCCAGTAGTCGATGGCGTGACGAACCGGGCAAAAGGTGCCACGCAAATGGACGCGCATCACCGCGTCCCATTCGTCCACCGACATGTTGACGATCATTCGGTCGCGCACGATTCCGGCATTGCAGACCACGGTGTCGAGACGACCGAAGGCGTCGATGGCCTGTTGCACCAGTCGACCGGCACCGTCCCAATCGCTGATGTCGTCATCGTTGACGATGGCCTGTCCGCCGGCACCGGTGATCTCGGCAACGACTTCGGCCGCCGGAGTCAGATCGTGCCCTTCCCCGGTCAAGGACGCACCCACGTCGTTGACCACGACCTTGGCTCCTTCGGCAGCGAAGGCCAGCGCGTGGGTTCGGCCGAGACCTCGTCCGGCTCCGGTGATGACGACGACTCGTCCGTCGCAGATTCCCATGTCTGTCCCCAATCAGCAGGTGATGCCGCCGTCCAACACCACGATCGAGCCGGTCATGTACCGGCCCTCGTCGGAGGCGATGAAGACGAACATGTTGGCGATCTCGTCGGGTTCGGCTTGTTCCATGGGCGTCATGATCTTGCTCATGAGCTTGTAATCGGCCCCTTCGGGAAGGGCCATGAAGGAATGCACGATGTTGGTGTTGGTGCCGCCGGGGGCAATGGCGTTCACTCGCACGCCGCGCCCGCGGTATTCGAAGGCCAAGGCGCGGGTGAGATTCACCACACCACCCTTCGAGGCGCAGTAGGCGGCGCTCCATGGCGCACCCATCAGACCCGAGGTGGACGCGGTGTTGATGATGACACCGTCACGACCGTTGGCTTCCGCCGACTTCATCAAGTGGGGGAGGGCGTAACGACTGCAATAGAAGGTGCCGTTCAGGTTCACCGAGACGATGCGATCGAACCACTCGGGGGTCTCTTCGTGACTGTGGGCGAAATGACCGATACCGGCGATATTGCACAGGACATCGAGTCCGCCCAAGGTCGAGGCCGCCGAGTCGATGGCACTCTCGACAGCGGCGGAACTGGTGACATCCAGATCGAATCCGTGGGCCCGACCACCAGCCCCCTTGATCTCGGCTGCGGTGTCCATGGCACCCTTCAGATCGGCGCAGGCCACTTGCGCCCCTTCGGCGGCCATCCGCAGAGCCGTGGCCTTGCCGATTCCGGATCCGGCTCCGGTGACGAAGACGCGGCGATCGGTGAGGCGGGCGTAGATCGGCGCATGGACCGGTGCCGGTTGCGTGGGTTTGCTCATGATTGGCCTCCATAGGTGGCGCGGAGATCGCGTTTCAGGACCTTGCCGCTCGGATTGCGGGGAAGTGCGCCGACGATCTCCAGTTGTTCGGGGATCTTGTGCATCGAGAGCTGCGCGTTCTTCAGGAAGTCGACCATTTCGGCGAAAGTGAGCGACTGATCGGGTTTGGTGACCACCACGGCACAGGCCCGCTCACCACTCACAGGATCGGGAAGTCCGATCACGGCCGCATCGGCTACAGCGGGATGGGCGAAGAGGAGATCCTCGATTTCCTTGGCCGAGATGTTCTCTCCCTTGCGGATGATGATGTCCTTCAGACGACCGGTGATGCTCACGAAACCATCGGCGTCCACTATCCCGAGGTCACCGGTGCGGAACCAACCGTCCTCGTCGAAGGCGTCGGCATCGAGACGCGAGTCCAGGTATCCGCTGCAGACCTGGCGTCCCTTCACCCGAAGCTCTCCTTCTTCGCCTGGTCCGCATTCGCGTCCGTCCATGATCACTCGCAGCGACACCCCCGGACAGGGGCGGCCATCGGTGGTGGCCTTCTTGTCGTCGGGGTCGTCCACGTGCACCATGGTGTTGATCGGGGATTCGGTGAGTCCCCAGCCCCCGATGAGCGGTGCACCGAAGGCGGCCATCATCTCGGCGTGCAGGGTCTTGGGTTTGGGCGCGCCACCGCCGTTGAAGATGCGCACATCGGGCAGAAGTCGTTGCCCGGTGGGCAACTGTCGTTGCGCATTCAAATAGGCCAACCAGAAAACCGTGCCGGCTCCGGCGCAGGTGCAGCCGTTCTCACCGAGCCACGCTGGGGTGCGTACCGGGTCGAAGGTCTCCACCATGAGCAGCTCCACACCTGTCTGCATGGCGTTGAACAACCAGACCAAACCGCCCACGTGCGTGATCGGGAAGACGACGGCGGCCTTGTCCGACGGTCCCACTTGCATGCTCCACTGCATGCCGTCGTTGGCGGCCGACAAACTGTTGTCACTGTGCTTGGCTCCTTTGGGATCGGCAGTGGTGCCCGATGAATAGAACAGCCAACGCAAGCCGTCCAGTTGCGGTCGATACGCCGGCAGCGACCCGTTCTCCGGATCGGCTTCGGGCAGATCGGGATCACCGACGATGATGCGAAAGGGATCGTCGAGTGTGGCAGCGACGTCTTCAACCATGGACGGATAATCGAAGCCTCGGAAGACTCGGGGCACGATCATGAAAGAACAGCGCGACTGCTCGGCGATGAAGGTGACTTCGCGCTGACGATAGATGGGCAGGATGGGATTCTGGATCGCTCCGAGACGCGCCAACGCCCCGGCCAGCACCAGTGACTCGAAACGCGATGGCAGGATCCAGGAGACTGCGGTTCCTTCGGAGATGCCCAAGGCGTGCAGGCCCGCGGCCATTCGTTCGCACCAGGATCGATATGCGCCGAAGGTGAGGGTGCGGCCGCCTTCGTCCCGGGCCATCTGCTTGTCGGGTGTGAGATCAGCGCGTTCGCAGACGAGTTGCCACAACGTCTTGTCGGCGGTGGACAGGAGACCGTTCGATGAAGCGCTCACTGTGGTGTCCTGGCTCAGAACGTGATGACGGCGCGGGCCACGGAGCCACTCTCCAAACCGTGGACGGCGTCACGCCAGTTGTCGAGGGGGAAGGTCGCACTCACCAATTCGTCGAGGAGAACTTCGCCCCGCCGATAGAGATCGATGATGAAGGGGATGTCGCGTTGTGGGCTGATGGTGCCGTAGCGGCAACCGATGATGCCGCGGTCCACTTGGGTGAGACGGCCGTAGAGTCCGCTGAATTCGGCGGTCTGTCCGGCCACACCGATCACCACCACCGTGCCCTCCCAATCCAGGCATTCGAGGGCGTTTCGGGTGACCGTCGGATGGGCCACGCAGTCGAAGGCCCAATTGACCCCGCCGGCATTGAATGGTCCACGCACCATCGTGTCGTTGAAGGGACGAATCGCTCCGACCTGGGCCACGATGTCCTCGGCGCGCCCGTCCAAGAAGTGAGTGGCCCCGAACTGTCGGGCCAGTGATTCCTTCTCGGCCACGGTGTCCACGGCGATGATGGTGGTTGCGCCTTGTACTTTCAACGCCTGGATGACGTTCAGTCCCACCCCGCCGACGCCGAAGACGATGGCCGACTGGCCGCGCCGGACGTTGGCTCGATTGAACACCGCCCCCATACCCGTGACCACACCACAGCCGACGAGAGCTGCCGAAGTGAGCGGCACATCCTGGGGGATCTTCACACACTGCACGTCGCGCACCAGAGTGCGCTCGGCGAAGGCACTGGTGGCGGCGAAGTTGTAGATCGGGTCTCCGTTCAAACTGAACGGTTGACTCCAGTTCCCGAGCGTGGCTCGGCAGGCCGTGGGTCGACCATCCATGCAGTATTCGCAGAATCCGCAGGCGGCCAGAGTGGCGATGATGACGTGATCCCCCGGCTGCACATGGGTGACGGCATTGCCGACGGCTGCCACCACTCCGGCTGCTTCGTGACCGCACACCCCGGGGGAGGGCACCGGATAGAGGCCGCTCATGTACGAGATGTCGCTGTGGCAGAGGCCGGCCGCAGCAATGTCCACCAGAACCTCGCGCGGTCCCGGATTGCGGACGGAGAGTCCGTCAACCAGATCCGTGGTCTTCCCGTCGTAGACAATTCCCCTCATGACACCCCTCCGAACGATCCGACTCTAGTGCGGAGCCCGCGTGGATCTGACGGCCAGTCAGAAACCCTCAGTCCAGGTCGGATGAGGATTCTGCGGGGCGCAGACCTTGTCGCAGTTGGTATTTCAGGACCTTGCCGCTGGCATTGACCGGAAGGTCGTCCACCACCGTGACCCGCCGGGGGACCTTGTAGTTGGCCAGCCGGTCGCGGGACCAGGCGATCAGATCGTTCGGGAAGTTCTCTGCGTCGGCACCGGGACGGAGAACCACGAAGGCATGGCCCACTTCTCCCATGCGCTCGTCCGGTTCACCGACCACTGCCACCCGCGACACCGATGGATGGTGCATGAGGGCGTTCTCGATCTCCGCCGGATAGGCATTGAATCCACCGACGATGTACATGTCCTTCTTCCGATCGGTGATGCGTACGTAGCCACGTTCGTCCAAGGTGCCGATGTCGCCGGTGTGAAGCCAGCCCTCGGCGTCGATGGTTGTGGCGGTGGCTTCGGGATTCTCGAAGTACCCGGGCATGACGTTGTATCCGCGGCAGACGATCTCTCCCGGAGTGCCGGGAGGAACTTCTTCGTTGTCGTCGTCGACGATCCGAACCTCGACGCCAGCGATGGCTCGACCACTGGTTTCGGCGATGGTCTGCGGATCGTCCTCGGGCCGACACATGGTCACGGTGCCGGTGGATTCGGTGAGTCCGTAGGCGGTGAGCACGGTGGTGAAGGACAATTCCTCGCGCATCCGACGAATCATCTCCACCGGAATCGCCGCGGCTCCGGTGACGGCGAGTCGCAGTGAGCTCAGATCGAACCGTGTGCGGTGCGGATGATCGAGAATGCTGAGATACAGCGTGGGAGGTCCGGGCAGAGCGGTCACATGTTCGTCCTCGATGCGCTGCATGACGCGCTCGACATCGAAGACCGGCTCGGGCAGGATCGTGGACCCGCGCATGAGGCAGGCGAGGAATCCCGCCTTGTATCCGAAGGTATGGAAGAACGGATTGACGATGAGATAGCGATCCTGCGAGTTCAAGCCGACGATGCGCGACCATTCCCAGAAGACCCGCACCGTCTGATCGTGCCGGGACATGACACCTTTGGGTCGACCGGTGGTTCCCGACGTGAAGATGATGTCGCAGAGATCCTCGGGTCGTACCGATTCCTGGCGTCGTCTCAGGTCGTCATCGGAGACCGTGGCGCCGCGGTCGAGGAAATCGTGCCAAGCGATGGCATCGGACCGTCCGTCGCCTTCGAACAGAATGCGATGTCGAAGATGTGGTATCGACGAGGCGTCCAGAGACGCCAAGTAGTCGATGCCGAGAAAGCCGTTGCTGCAGAAGAGGAACGAGGCCCGGCTGGTGTCGATGACATAGGCGGCCTCCTCGCCCTTGAACCGCGTGTTGATGGGCACCAGCACACCACCCACCGACTGGGCGCCGAGGGCGGCGATCATCCAGGAGGCCGAATTCGGTGCCCAGATCGCCACGCGATCACCGGCTTCGAGGCCGAGAGCCAGGAAGGATTTGGCCGTGGAGGCAACCGCGCGCTCCACGTCGATGAAACTCAGGCGCCGATCGCCTTCCACCAGCCCGTCGGCGACTCCGAAGGTCTGCGCGGCATGGCCGACGATGCCCCCGAGTGTGAGAGCCGGAGGCTGCACGTCCGCGGGAATTACTTCAGGTGATCGATGTGCAACATCTTGATGGCGTTACCGCGCATCAACTTGTAGACGACCTCGTCGCTCAGATGCAGAGTCTGCTCGTAGGCGATCTTGGCCGTGTGCGGCCAGGTCGAGTCCGAGTGCGGATAGTCGCTTTCGAAGGTCACGTTGTCGACACCGATGGCATCGAGACAGCTCAAGCCGTGAGGGTCGTCGAAGTAGCAGCCGTAGATGTGCTTCTTGAAGATCTCGCTCGGGGGTTCCAGCACCTTGTCGGCCACGCCACCCCAGCCTCGGTTCTCCTCCCAGACGGTGTTGGCTCGCTCCAGGATGTAGGGGATCCAGCCGATCTGACCTTCGCTGTAGGCGATCTTCAGATCGCTGAACTGCGTGAAGAGACCGCTCATCAACCAGTCGACCATGCTGAAACAGCAGTTGGCGAAGGTCAATGTGGATCCCACCGCAGCTGGCGCGTCTTCGGAGGTGCTGGGCATCTTCGAGCCCGACCCGATGTGCATGTTGATGGTGGTCCTGGTCTCGTTGCAGGCATCGAAGAAGGGCAACCAGTATCCGTCCTTGTCGTGGATGCTCGGCAGGCCCAAGTTGGTGGGAATCTCGCTGAAGCAGACGGCGTGAACGCCGCGGGCGGCGTTGCGTCGCACCTCGGCGGCCGCAGCCACCGGATCCCACAGCGGCACGATGCACAAGGGCAACATGCGTCCGCCGGATTCGCCACACCATTCCTCGACCATCCAGTCGTTGTAGGCCTGGACGCAGAGCAGGGCCAGTTCCTTGTCTTGTGCTTCGTAGAAGGTCTGGCCGCAGAATCGCGGGAAGGTGGGGAAGCACAAGGATGCTTCGATCCCGGCGATGTCCATGTCCTCGAGGCGCTCTTTCAGTTTGTAACTGCCCTGGCGCATCTCGTCGTAGGTGATGCCGGCCAGGATCACTTCGTCGCGGGGGAAGCCGACGGCGGTGTCGAGTCGGGTGAGCGGACGGCGGAGATCTTCGTAGAACCACCAGTCGGCGAGCGGACCTTC
>JBMTPW010000010.1:0-20195 GCA_049444115.1 Ilumatobacteraceae bacterium
CTTCACTGTCCGTGCGCGTGATCAAGTGGACCTGCGCCGTGGTCTTCGTGGCCTGTATCGCCGGGCTCATCATCTCCTCGATCGCCGGCAACAATGAAGGTTGGGTGATTTCGATCGGCATGATCGGCGTCACCGCCGACGTGATCTTGATCCTGGTTTCCCTGGTCAACGCTGATCGACGGATCCCGGCGTTCTCGGAAGTTCGAGCCGAGGCCATCGAGAACCGCATCGCGGAACTGGTGGCCGATGGAGCCGATGAGGACCAACTGCGGGATCTCGTCCGCGACGCCGTCGATCTGGGCCGCGGACTGTGAGCGAATCCGATCATCAACTCGCAGTCCGGATCGCCGATGAAGCCGGGCGCATGTTGGTGGAGTTGCGCTCCGATCTCATCTCCCAGGGAATCCACTACTGGGATCTGAAAGATGAAGGAGATGTCGCCGGGCATCGTTTCATCGCCGCAGCAATCAAGGAGTCCCGCCCAGGGGACGTCATTTTGTCCGAGGAAGCCGCCGACGACCGGCAACGGCTGACCGCTGACCGCGTCTGGATCATCGATCCCATCGACGGAACCAACGAGTTCGCCGAACCGCCGCGTCACGACTGGGCCGTGCACATCGCTCTCTGGGAACGCGGTGATTTGGTGGCGGCCGCCGTGGCCTTGCCCGCGGTCGGTCTCACCTTGGGCACCTCGCCGGCGCCCTCTCTCCCGGACCGCACGCGCCTGCGACCGCTCCTGGTCACCTCGCGGAGCCGAAATCCGTACTGTGCAGTCGTCGTGGCCCAGGCCCTCGGCTGTGATGTGGCGCGGCTCGGCTCCGCGGGCGCCAAAGCTATGGCTGTGGTCATGGGAGAAGCCGACATCTACGTCCACGACGGAGGTATGTACCAGTGGGATTCGGCGGCACCGTCCGCAGTGGCTCGCGCCGCCGGTCTCCACGTGAGCCGCATCGACGGGTCGCCCCTCGATTACAACCAATCGTCGCTGTGGTTGCCCGACCTGCTCATCTGTCGTCCCGAGTTGGCCGAACCCGCCATCGCTGCGCTGACGTCCTGACACATCCTTCTGGTTGGTCTCGGCATCGACTCCCGCACCACCGATACGATGCTCCGCCATGGGACCCTCGACTCGTCTGCCCGGAGTGACCATTGCCGCCCTGGCCTCCATCGGAGCCGGTGTGATCCACGGGGGCGCCATCGGGCTCCACGTCGAACATCCCCAAGCAGCGCGCCTGTTCGTCGTCGTCACCCTCGCCCAACTCGGCTGGGGTTTGGTCGCCCTCATGCGCCCCCACCGCAACGTCCTGCCAGCCGGAGCAGTGATCAACGGCCTGGCCGTCGGCGGCTGGGTCGTCACCAGACTGTCGGGGATTGCCTGGATCGACGGCCTCGAACAGCGTGAGAGCCCGCAATGGGCCGACTCGCTCTGTGCCGGTCTCGGGGTCGTGGCTGCGACCGCCGCCGTCACTGCATTCGCACTGGGTGTACACCGACTTCCTCCCGTGCGACTTGCATTCCCCTCGGCTGCCATCGGCGCAGTGGTGTTGGTCGGATTGTGGACCGGTGCCTCGCACGTCCATGAGCACGCACCGGCTTTTGACGCAGCCGGCAACCCCATCGACGAGTCTCGGCCCCACGGCCACTCCGGAGACGACCACTCCGGTGACGACCACGTCATGGCTTGGCCGCGCGCCTTCGATCCCGCCAAGGACATCGATCTGAGCGGAGTCCCCGGGGTCACCGTGGATCAGGAACTTCGTGCTCGCGCCTTGATCGAAGACTCGTTGCGGCTTCTGCCCCAATGGGCCGATTACCGCGACGCCGTGGAACAGGGTTGGCTCTCCATCGGTGACGGTCGCACCGGATTCGAGCACTTCATCAAGCGCTCCCTCATCGAGGACGACAAATTCCTCGATCCTTCGGCCCCCGAATCATTGGTGTATCGCGTCGATGGTGACACCAAGACGCTCGTCTCGGCGATGTTCATCGCCCGCACCGGGATTCCTCTTGACGATCCGCAATTGCTGGACTTCGGCGGACCGCTCATGCAGTGGCATGCTCACGACAATCTCTGCTGGAAGTTGAACGACGAGGGCAATGCGGTCATTGCCGGTATCACCGACGACGCCGGAAACTGTCCCCCGGGTTCGGTCAAAGCCGGCACGGAGAACGCCATGGTGCACGTCTGGATCACCCCCCATGCCTGCGGACCCTTTGCCGCCCTCGAAGGTGTCGGCGCCGGACGCGCCGACGTCGCCGAATCCGAGCGCGTGGACCTGTGCCACAGCGATCATGGACACGGAAGTGACGGCAGTGCCGTGGCCTCCATCGTCGATTCCGGCTCCTCCACCATCGATCTTTCCGGATATCCAGGAGTGACCTCGGCCGAACAGCAGCGCGCCGAACGACTCATCTACATCACCCGCGAGATCCTTCCCAAGTTCTCCACTCCCGAGATCGCCATCGCCAATGGCTTCACCAGCATCGGTGACGGGGCCACCGGAGTCGAACACTTCATCAATTGGTCCTACATCAACGACGAGTACGAGCTGGATCCGAATTTCCCCGAGAGTTTGGTCTTCGCAGTCGAACCCGACGGCTCACGCCGTCTGGTGTCGGCCATGTACATGCTCGGGGACGAATACGAGCTGGACTCCGTCCCGAACGTGGGAGGAGCACTCACCCAGTGGCACATCCACAACAATCTGTGCTTCGACCGGGATCCTTTCGTACACGGCTCGACTCGGGTCGTCGGTGTCACCTCGTCCGATGGACCGTGTCGCTTCGGGATCAAACTCCGTCCCAATCCGATGTTGCACGTCTGGCTGGAGCCCCAAGTCTGTGGACCCTTTGCCGCCCTCGAAGGCATCGGTGCCGGCCAGGTCAAACCGGGCGAGGAACACCTCTGCAATTCGTTGCACGCCCATACCTGATCGGCGATTCCGGTCGCCGCGGTGTGGTCGCGTGTTTGCCGCCTTCGGTCAGGGCATCGCCACGATGGTGACTGATCCTGATGCACCATCGACGGTGACCGTCGCCCCATCGGGTATGCGCAAGGTCGCATCGGTGACACTGACCACGCACGGGATACCCAATTCGCGGCTCACGATGATGGCGTGGCTGACCACCGCGCCCACATTCACGATGACCGCGCCGGCCGGGACGAAGAGCGGTGTCCAGGCCGGATCGGTGAAGGGAGCGATCAGGACATCGCCCGGCTCGAGAGCCAGCGGATCTGCCGGATCCAGAATGACGCGTGCCGTACCGGTGTAGGAACCCGGTGCACCGGGCATTCCCGTGAGTACCTCACCTGCGGAGACCGGCGCAACCACGGCCGATCCACGGGCCCGCCACTTGTTGAGCGGAGCCACCGAGCCGTTGACGATGAATGGAGGTTCGATTTCGAAGAGTTCCAGATACTGGCGTTCACGCTGTGCCAGACGAGCTCGAAACTCTTCTGGTTGGTTGGCGAAGGCTTCCAGTTCATCGGCGAGCAACATGCAGATCTGCGACTTGGTGTAGTTGGTCCGGGCTGCCAGTGCATAGGCCGCCATCCGAATCTCGTGCAACACCTTGATGATGTTGGTCTTGGCCCGCTCACGGCCTGCCAAATACAAGTGCGACGATGTGAGTGCCATGTTGAACTGCATCAGAAGATCCGGCTGGTCGGCGAGAGCTGCCCGCACCTTGGCCTCGGCTGCCTCGCGCAGTGCGGTGTTCTTGGCGTTGCGCAATGTCGGACTCTCGGAATCGGGAGCCTGACGCATGGCATCGATCAGCGCGGTCGCCAGTTCCGGTTTGGTCTCCCAAGTATCCGACCTGATGTCCCACTCGTTCGGTCCCCGGCTGCCGAACTGACCGAGGAACTCCTCGAAGCCCCGGCGGTATTCCGCTGAATCCGACGCGAGACGCGACAACTCCCACATCGCCCGACTTGGTGCGGCCGAGTCCACGTCCCCGATGCTGGTGATGAGCGTCAGAACCAAACTCGGGTCCCCGAGAGCCTCAGCAACCGCCCCGAGGACTCCGGGCCCGATCGAGGTTCCTGCGGTCATGTCGAGGTGATGCTCGAAGAGTCGGCGCAGGAGTGCGGTGTATGAGGTCATACGCGCGATCAACGCCACTTCGTCCATATTGGAGAGTTCGGGTCGCGACGCTCGGACCGCATTGGCCTCTCGTTGATCCTCGAGCAGATGGGGCAACTCGGTGGCCGTCATGACCTTGCCCATCCACTCCCCCAATTTGGCGGTGTTCTCCGGACTCTCGTGCCACGGCTCGGCCACGTATGGCGGAACGTCCGGATGGGCACCGAAGTAGACCGCGTCGATCACTTCGGGCGTGAGATTGGGACCACGGGCACCGAACAAGCGCGCCATGGAACCATTGATGAAGAGATACCCGCCGAAACTGCCGACCACTTCGGGACGCTTGCGATCGATCTCGTTCTCATTGCAGGTGCCGGCATTGATCTGACTGTCCCGCCAGCCCTGCAGGATGCCTGGTTCCCAGGCCACCGTCCAACACAGCGGGCTGCACGGATCGGGAAGCACCTCACCCGCATTGGCCCGGGTGTACACCGGGAACTTGGGACTGGGATCCCAATCGGTGATCCACTTGTCGGGCAATTCCTGGATCGACGCCGATGCCGATTCTGCGGTCATGATCTCCCCCTCGTGACCGGACCGTGCACCGATCCGTGTGGCGAGATTAGTCAGTCGATCTTGGCGAGTTCACCTTGTCACATCCTTCTCGACGGCGAGGTGGTCATCCGACAGGAAATCGGCTCGGAGCCACGGCAGACTCGTCCGGTGACCGTTTCGTCTCCCTCCTCCGATCGCACCTGGGGCAATTTCACCGAGAGCGGTCCGTGGAATCTCGACCGCTCGATGATCCGCTGGTCACCGGTGGTCGACGACCTCCGGGCTCTGGCGCGAGCCGACGTTCCGATCCTCACCACACCCAGTCGTCTCCCCCCGGGACGTCGTGTCGTCACTGTGGCCCGGCACATCGCGGGAGCCCTCGTGCCGTGGTACGTGGCCAAGAAGCGCCACAAATACGTGGATGCCGCAGCCAGTCGGGCCGACCTGTCGTTGCGATTGCGTCGGGCCGTCGAAACCCTCGGACCCACATACATCAAGTTGGGTCAGATCATCTCTTCCGGTGAAGGACTCTTCCCCGCCGAACTCGTGAACCAGTTCAAACTCTGTCGCGATCAGGTTCCGGCCGAAGATTTCGCCACCGTACGTCTCATCGTGGAACAGGACCTTGGCTGTCGACTGGAAGACGTCTTTTCTTCCTTCGACCGCACACCTCTGGCCGCGGCTTCCATCGCCCAGGTGCACGCGGCTCGCTTGATCTCAGGTGAAGAGGTCGTGGTCAAAGTGCAGCGGCCGAGCGTGGCATCGCTGGTGCGTCGAGATCTTCGGGTCATGGCCTGGCTGGCACCACACCTGGTGGGTCGCATCCCGATCGCCGCCCTGGCCAATCCGCCGGCACTGGTGGAGTTGTTCGCCGAAACCATCGTCGAGGAACTCGACTTCCGGCTCGAGGCCTCGAACATGCTCGATGTCGCCTCGATGCTCCACGACCTCGAGCAGGACTCGTACATCGTTCCCCGCCCCCACCCACACCTGGTGACGCGGCGCGTGCTGGTGATGGAACGCATCGTGGGCTTCAACTTCGACGACGTGGCCGGCATGAAGGATGCGGGGATCGACACCGAGAAGGTCATCCGTACCGGCATGATCGGCTTCATGGAAGGGGCCATGATCCACGGCATCTTCCATGGAGATCTCCATGGCGGCAATCTCTTCGTCCTGCCCGACGGACGCACGGCGCTCCTGGATTTCGGAATCGTGGCCCGGCTCTCGAACGAAGGGCGCTTGGCCTTCCTGCGCTTGATGCTGAGCGCCACGACCAACGACATGGTGGGCCAAATGGCCGCCTTGCGCGACCTGGGCGCTCTCCCCCAGGACACCGATCTCGACGCAGTCATCCGCGATCTGAAACTGGACCAACCCACCATCGACCCCACCACGCTGACCGGGGAGCAGATGGTGGCCGAAGTGCAGCGGGTCATCAAGGCTCTCCTCGGATACGGAGCGCGGTTGCCCAAGGTCCTCATGTTGTATGTGAAGAACATGGTTTTCCTCGATGGAGCCATCTCCCGACTGGCCCCCGATCTCGACCTCCTGGCTGAAGTCGGCAACATCTCGCTGATGTTCGCCCAACGCCACGGCGAACGGCTCGGTCGGGAGTTGGGGATCGACCCCAATGCCGTGGAATTCGATCTGACCGGGGTCAAGGCCTCCCTCGGACTCGAAGCCGATGTGGACCGCATGACCTACAAGGATCTCCAAGCCCGCCGGGATCTGATCCAGAAGCGCATGCGCGAACACGTCGGTCGTTGATCGGCGCATCGCCGTCGAGTCCTCCCGAAAACCCGCCTCGCTCGTCTGTTTCCACTAATTTTTCGGTGCCATGCGACTCGTCCTCGCCCGCTGCAGCGTTCAGTACACCGGTCGCCTCGATGCCACCCTGCCCGAAGCGGTGCGCTTGATCATGGTCAAGGCCGATGGATGCGTGGCGATCCACAGTGACGGCGGGGCCTACAAGCCGCTCAACTGGATGACGGCTCCGAATTCGATCACCGAGACCGACGAATGCTGGATCGTCACCAATCCGAAAGGTGAGACTCTGACCATCACCCTGCACAAGGTCATTGCCGATCACCGTCATGATTTGGGCGAGGATCCCGGTCTGGCCAAGGACGGCGTCGAAGCCCACCTCCAGGAACTGCTCGCCGCCGTTCCGGATTCCATCGAGGCCGGACTCACCGTGCTGCGACGCGAATGGCCGACGTCAATCGGACCTGTCGATCTCATGTGTCGCGACGCCGCCGGGAACTACGTGGCCGTCGAGGTGAAACGCCGGGGCGAAATCGACGGCGTCGAACAGTTGGCCCGTTATCTCGAAGTGCTCGGAAAGGATCCGGCTCTCACCGGATTGCGTGGCGTCTTCGTCGCCCAGATCGTCAAACCACAGGCTCGAGTTATCGCCGAACAACGCGGCATCACCTGGGCAGAGGTGGACTACGACGACCTGCGCGGCCGCCGTCCCGAGGAACTTCGTTTGTTCTGAGGGCTCGACGCTCTCTAGGAGTGACGAACCAGTCCTTGGTCGATGACGACGCGATCCCCGACCGAGGTGGTGAAGACGGTCTCACCGGAAGCGACGTTCCACATCTTCACGGTCAAGGCGTCACCAGGAAGGACCGGAGACGAGAAACGACCTTCGATGTGCTTGAATTTGGTGACGTCGTCGCCGCACAGAGCCCTCAGCAGTGCCCGACCGGTGAAGCCGTAGGTGCACAACCCGTGCAGGATGGGACGATCGAAGCCTCCGAGGGCTGCGAACGACGGGTCGGTGTGGAGCGGATTGCGGTCTCCGGACAGGCGGTAGACGAACGCCTGATCGGGAGAGGTCACCAGAGTCACCTCGTGGTCCGGGGCTCTGGCCGGCGGTTCGTTCTGAGGCCCGGATGGTCCGCGCTCACCACCCCATCCTCCTTCTCCTCGAATGAACACCGACGAACGCGTCGTCCACAACGGTTCACCGCTCTTCGACTTGGTTTCGGCCTCGGTCACCACCACGGCGGCCTTGCCCTTGTCGTACATGGCCACGACCTTGTCCTGCACCGTGGCCTCGGCCTCCACCGGAATCGGTCGGTGCAGAGTGATGGCTTGCGAGCCGTGCACCAACATCGCCCAGTTGAAAGAACCGATTTCGGCCATGGCGCTCTTGCCCGGTGAGGTCGTCCCCGAACCAGCCACCACGGCAAAGGTGGGGTAGACGAGCTGGGTCACGTCCTTGGTGTTCTCGGTCGAGAATGCGAGATCCTCCTGTCCGGCCCCGATGCCGACGGCATAGAGCAAGGCGTCCTTGGACGTCCAGGACATGGTCCGCACATCACCGACGGCTCCGACGGCTGCTGGGTTCAACGGCATGGTGTCTCCTTGAGTGAGTGAGTATTTCTTTGGATCGAGTAGTCCTTCGTGAACTTCAGGTCTTGGGTTGGGGCCAACCGCCGGGTGTTCCGTCCATCCCGGAGTTCTTGCGGGCCTTGGCCAGCAGGTCGGCCACGATCGGACCCAACTGCGTGGGATCGTCCACCGGGGCGTGACGTGGACCTCGGGTCCAACCTTCGGCCACGGCCAAGACGTCGCCACTGGCCTCGAAGACGCGTCCAGTGACGCCGGCAGCCTCCTCGGAAGCCAACCAGGTCACGATCGGGGCGATCCAACGCGGTGACCGCCGCTCGCGATCCTCATCGGTTTCCGGCGCCGGTCCGAGGCCTTCGGTCATGCGCGTGAGAGCGACCGGAGCGACCGCGTTCACGGTGACACCGTAGCGAGCCATCTCGAGGGAGGCGATGTTGGTGAACGAGGCGATACCGGCCTTGGCTGCTCCGTAGTTCGTCTGACCTGGATTGCCGTAGATGCCCGACACCGAGGTGGTGTTGATGATCCGACCCGAGACGGGCTTTCCGGCCTTGGACTGCTCGCGCCAATAGGAGCAGGCGAAACGACTGGGAGCGAACGTTCCCTTCAGATGCACCGTGATCACCGCATCCCACTCGGCTTCCGACATCGAGAACAACATGCGGTCGCGCAGGATGCCGGCATTGTTCACCACTACGTGCAGATCACCGAAGGTATCGATGGCGGTCTGGATCAATCGCTCGGCTCCCGCCCAGTCGCTCACGCTGTCACCGTTGGCGACCGCCTGGCCTCCCATGGCCACGATCTCCTGCACGACCTGTTCAGCGGGACTCAGGTCGCCACCACTACCGTCCACGTTGCCACCGAGATCGTTGACCACGACCTTGGCCCCTTGGGCCGCCAGACTCAGGGCGTGTTCACGTCCGATCCCACGACCGGCTCCCGTGACCACCGCCACCCGTCCTTCACACAACCGAGCCATCTGCTTCACCTTTCGCTGTCCACCAGAGACCACTGGCGATTCCGTTCCGATCTCGGATTCCGATCCGTTCCCGGTACTCGACCGATCTTACGGACCTCATGCCGTAGGGCACCAAGGCGAGTCGCTCGTAGCCTGACGAGGTGCTCGACGAGTCATCCACCTCGCATGCGGAATTCCCGTCGTCCACCGATGTGCTGGTCGTCGGAGCCGGTCCGGCTGGTTGTGCCGCCGCCATCACTGCAGCCCGCCGTGGCTTGAAGGTCGTGATGATCGACAAGGCCGGTTTTCCACGAGACAAGTGTTGCGGTGACGGCCTGACCACGTTGGCGTTGCGCCAACTCGAAACCCTTGGCTTCGACCGATCGTCCATCCATTCCTGGCAGGACGTGGACGGAGCCTGGTTGCGCTCGCCATCCGGACGCGAGGTTCATGTTCCCCTCCCTGGCCACGGATTCGCCGCAGTGGCGACCCGGATGGACCTCGACGCGGCTCTGGTGGCCTTGGCCACCGCCAACGGAGTTCGAGTCATCGAGCGCTGCAGTTTCTCGAGTTTTCATCGTGATCCTGCGGACCACGAACCGGTCCGTGTTGCACACAGCCCCGATGACGGTGTCGACGTGGAGGTCGAACTCCTCGACGAATCACCGGGATCTGCGACCCGACGGGTTCATGCTCGCTGGGTCGTGGCAGCCGATGGCATGTGGAGCCCGGTCCGCAAGGCGGCTGGTTTCGTCGATCCCGGATACCGCGGTGAATGGCACGCCTTTCGCCAGTACGCCCGCAAGGTGACTGGACCCGCCGCCGATCGCCTCATCATCTGGTTCGAACCGGATCTCCTTCCCGGTTATGCCTGGAGCTTTCCTCTGCCGGGCAATCGCGCCAACCTCGGTTTCGGCATTCTGCGCGATGGCGAACGTCGTATCCAGGACATGGCCGGCCTGTGGCGCGACCTGCTCGATCGCCCCCACGTGCGCGCCGCTCTCGGCCCGGAATCAGAACTGGAAGGTCGCCACACTGCCTGGCCCATCCCGGCACGGGTCGATCGCAGCCCGAGTGGAAGTGGACGGATCCTCTTCGTCGGCGATGCCGTGGCAGCCTGTGATGTCCTGACCCGCGAAGGAATCGGTCAGGCCCTTCTCACTGGCGCCCTGGCCGCGGACTCGATCGTCGAAGGCGGCTCGCCTCGCGAAGTTCGTCGCCGCTACCGACGTCATCTCGACGAACACCTTCGCGCCGATCACAAGATGTCGGCCGTGCTGTCCCGCGTACTGGCCCACGAGCGCGGTGCCCGAGGCGCGATCTCGATCCTCGATCGCTCCGGAGATTGGGCCCGACGGAACTTCGCTCGATGGATGTTCGAAGACGAACCGCGCGCCATCGCCGTTTCGCCGCGTCGCTGGCATCGTCATCTGTTCGCGCGACCCGGCGCCTGGTCGGGTCGCCCCTGACCGCTCGTGCGCTACGGTCGAGTCATGCGCACTCGCCTCACCGACATGCTCGACATCGAATACCCCATCATGTTGGCGGGGATGGGAGGAGTCTCCTACTCGCGACTCGTGGCCGCGGTCAGTGAGGCCGGAGGTATCGGTACGTTCGGCGCAGCCCCCATGCAGCCCGGTCAACTGGATACCGAAATCGCCCGGGTCAAGGAATTGACCACCAAACCTTTCGGCGTCGATCTACTCACTGCAGTTCCTTCACAACTCGAACGCGATGTCGACAGCATCATCAAGGGTGGCGCCAAGATCTTCGTCGCCGGACTGGGAGTGCCCCGCGAGATCATCGACGTTCTGCACCGCCACAACATCCTCGTCGGATCGATGTGCGGCAAGGTTCGTCACGCCGAGGCCGCCGTGGCCAGCGGCTGCGATTTCGTGGTTGCTCAGGGCACCGAGGGTGGAGGACACACCGGCACGGTGGCCACCATGGCGCTCGTTCCACAAGTGGTGGACGCTGTCGGCGACAAGGTTCCCGTGGTGGCCGCCGGAGGTCTCTTCGACGGCCGCGGCCTGGCGGCCTCTCTGGCTCTTGGAGCCGATGGCGTCTGGATGGGAACGCGTTTCATCGCCACCCCCGAAGCCCATGCCCCCGATGCGTACAAGCAGACGTTGCTCGACATCGCCGAGGACGGCACCGTGGTGTCGCGGGCCTACACCGGCAAGACCTGCCGCGTCGTACGCACCGCATGGACCCAACGATTCGATGAGCATCCCGAGGAGCTCAAGAAGTTTCCCGAACAGGTGCTGGTCTCGATACAAGCAGGGGCCAATCACATGGGCGCCTCGCCTGATGTCCCGATCGACGTCACCAAGGAGTTCATGCCCGCCGGCCAAGGAGTGGGTGCCATCGCCGAAGTGACCCCAGCGGGTGATCTGGTTCGCCAGATCATGGCCGAGGCCGAACAGGTCCTGACCGCCCTCCAGCGCTACAACCGCTGATCACGGTCCAACGCTCGTCGAGGTTTTCACCCCATGCTGGCCATGTTGCGCACCAACGCCGATCTGCGCCGAGTTTTCATTGCCCAGGTGATCTCCTATCTCGGTGACTGGTTCAGTTTCGTCGCTCTCATCGGGATGGTGGACGACCTCACGGGCTCGAGCTTTCTGGTTTCGCTCGTCATGGTGTCGTTTTCCCTGCCATCGTTCCTGGCCTCTCCGATCGCCGGACCCATGGTCGACCGTTTCGATCGCCGTCGAATACTGATCGCAGTTTCCTGGATCCAAGGCGTGGCCGCCCTCGGATTGCTGTTGGTGGGTTCCGGAACGGTGTGGCTGGCATTCGTCTTCCAGAGCACGGTGTCGGCTCTGGCAGCCGTCGTGAAACCGGCCACTGAGGCCGCCATCCCCAACTTGGCCCGGGACGCCGAGGAAGTGGCCCGCGCCAATTCTCTCCTCGGATCCACCTGGGGAGTGATGCTGGCGGTCGGCGCCGCCATCGGTGGTGTCTTCTCCTCGGCCTTCGGACGCGATGCCGCATTCTTGGCCAACGCAGCGTCCTTCTTCGCGGCGGCTCTGGTGTTCGCTTTGGTGCGAAACCCGATGCAGTCCGAGCGCGTCGAGTCGTCCCGCCGCATTCGCCCCATCGCCGACATGGGCGAAGCACTCACCCACGCCCGACGCGATCCGATCCTCTTGGCGCTCATCTTTTCCAAGGCCACCTTCGCCATCGGTGCCGGTGTGGTGAGCCAATTGGCGGTGTTGGCTTCGGATGTCTTCGGTGGCGGTGACGCGTCACGTGGCGTGCTCATCGGCGCCCGCGGTGTGGGCGCCGGTCTCGGACCACTCCTGGCGGCGCGGTATACCGGCGGCGATCTGGCGCGGGTCCTGCGCGTCTGCGGCATCGCCAGCCTGGTCTTCTCCGGCTGCTATCTGCTCGGCGCCTGGATGCCAGCTTTGGCCTTGACCGCAGTCCTGGTCACGGTGGCCCACTTGGGCGGTGGTGCTCAGTGGACCCTCAGCACCTATGGATTGCAGTTGCGCTCACCGGATCATGTGCGCGGCCGCATCCTCGCCGGGGACTTCGCGCTGGTGACGCTCACTTTGTCACTCACCAGCGCGCTGGCCGGGTTGCTCTCCGAAGCTCTCGGCGTTCGCGAGGCGATCTCGATCTTCGCGTTGGCCGCCGCAGCGGCCAGCGTGGTCTACATCTCGGCTACGACGCGTCTGCGCAAGCAACTGCTGCATCCGTCAGACTCTGCGCCCGTCGGTCGTTCGCCAGGTTCGTCGCCATCTGGTTCATGACGTAGGCCAGGGCCAGATTCCGCTCGGGATGCGCAAAGGCGACCGATCCTCCCGCTCCGGGATGACCGAATGATCCCGGTCCGGCATAGGGGGTGAACATTCCGTGCGTCATGAAGCCCATCCCGAAAGTGGTCGGCATGATGAGACAGGCATCCGGCTCGCCCAGCGGCGTCACGGTGGTCCGGGCCCGTTCCACGGTCTCGGGCTTCAACAATCGCACTCCGTCCACGTCCCCGATGGTGGCGGCGTAGATCCGGGCCAGGGTGCGCGCATTGGTGATGCCGTTGGCCGCCGGGATCTCTGCGGCATGTACGTCCCGTCGATTGAATGCTCCGTCCACCGAGAACGCCCCGTTCAAACTGAGCGCCTGACCACCAGGCGAGTTCGGTCCCATGAACTGCTCCATCATGGCCTTCACTGCCGGATCCATCGACGCGTCGTCGTCACCGGCGAGGCTGCCGATCATCGGTGACACCCGCGGCTCCTCGGACTCGGGAAGTCCGATCCAGAGTTCACCGCCCACCTTGGACACGATCTCGTCCTGGACGAACCGACCCACGCTGCGTCCGTCCACTCGCCGCACAAGTTCACCGGCCAACCACCCGTAGGTGAGCGCGTGGTATCCATGGGCCGACCCGATCTCCCAACGCGGCGCAGTGGCCGCAAGACGTGCCGTGATGGCGGACCAATCGAGGGCTTCGGCAAGAGTGATCTCGCCGTCCACGGTGTACAAACCGCACTGGTGGGACAACAGCTGCATCACCGTGGCCTCACCCTTGCCGAACTGGGCGAACTCGGGCCAGTAGTTGCTCACCTTCTCGTCGTAGGAGAGCAGGCCGCGCTCCACACACATGGCCACGGCGATGGCGGTGATGCCTTTGGTGGTGGAGAACACCAGCTGCAAGGTGTCCTCCGCGTACGGCTGGGTGCGATCCGCATCGAAATGACCACCCCACAAGTCGACCACCTTGCGACCGAGGTGATACACCGCCACGCCACAACCGACCTCGTCGCCACTCGCGAGATTGGCGGCAAAGGCATCCCTGACCGGTTCCCAGCCCGCGGCCACCGATCCCTGTACCGCAGTCATCAACCCACCAATTCCTTCAAGGTCTCGATGGACTTCACCGCATCCGGGCCCACCGGATTCACCGAGAGCACCGTGACCCCGGCCTCCTTGAAGGCCGCGATCCGCTCCTTCACATAACTCTTCGGGCCCACCAGATTGGAATTGGCCAGCATCTCGCCCGGAACGGCGGCGGCCGCCTCGTCCTTCTTGCCCGACAAGTACAGGTCTTGGATCTCGATCGCTTCCTTTTCGTAGCCGTACTTCTTGCAGATGGTGTTGTAGAAGTTCTTGTCGCGTGCTCCCATACCGCCGATGTACAGCGCGGCATTCGGACGGGCGAAGTCGAGGATCTTCTTCTGGGCATCTCCGGTGAGGGACTCGTCGATGGCCAACATCCCCCCCGCCGAGATCTCCAGTTTCGGCAACGACGGATCCCGCTTCGACAGGCCCTTTTTCAGATCGTCGCCCCAGACGTTCTGGAACTTGTCCGGATCGAAGAAGATCGGCAGCCAACCGTTGGCGTACTGGGCCGTGGCGGCCACGCTCAAACCCATCAGGCTGGCCCACCAGATGGGGATGTCGCGTCGGATCTCCTGGCCGGGTTTGATGATCTTCAAAGGCTTTCCCAGTCCGGTGCCCTGACCCGCGGGCAGTGGGACCTTGACGGTTTCACCATCCATCTGGAAGGGCTGTTCACGTGCCCAGATCATGCGGCAGGCCTGGATGTACTCCTTGATCCGGACCATCGGCTTTTCGTAGGGAACACCATGGAAGCCCTCGATGACCTGGGGACCACTGGCGCCGAGTCCGAGAATGAAGCGGCCATTGCTCACGTAATCGCATCCAGCTGCGGTCATGGCCATCAGGGCCGCCGTCCGGCTGTAGACGTTGACGATGCCGGTACCGATTTCGATCCGATTGGTCTTGGCGGCCAGGTACCCAACCTGGCTGATGGCGTCGGCACTGTAGGCCTCGGCGATCCAGACCACGTCCAGTCCGGCCTTTTCCAGTTCGACCACCTTGTCAACAGCGGCGTGGAAGCCACCGGCGTAGTTCAACATCATGGACAACTTCATGACTTCCCCTTTTCGACGATCTCCACCAAACCCTACGGGCGGGCCGCCGATCGGGACGAACCCGCATGATTCAGGTTGCCGGAGCGGAACCCCTCGAGGTCGAGCGTGACATAGCGATAACCGACTCCTTTGAGCGCAGCCACGATCTGGTCCCGGGCCGCCACGGCGGCCGCCAGGTCGACCACTTCCACCCTGGCCGTGTCGCCGTAATGACGCACGCGCACCGTGCGAAATCCCAGATCCACGAGAGCAGCCTCGGCCCGATCAACACGTCCGAGAATCTCCACCGACACCGCCGTGCCGTACGGAATACGACTGGCCAGACAGGCAGCCGCCGGTTTGTCCCAGGTGGGCAACTCCCAAGCCCGTGACACGGCGCGGATCTCGTCCTTGGTGAATTCGGCGACGACCAGTGGAAACACTGCCCCTCGCTCCCGAGCCGCCTGCTGTCCGGGTCGGTGATCGGTGAGATCGTCAAGGTTCACTCCGAGAACGATCGACGCGCCCTTCGCCAGGGGAATCATGACGTCCATGAGCTCGGCCTTGCAGTGGTAGCAGCGATCCGGGTCGTTCGTCCGATACGCGGCCCGCTCCATCTCGAAGGTTGGTACGGGTGTCCAACGCAGATCGAGGGCTCGAGCCAATTCACGACATTCCTGCTCTTCGCGCTCGGCCAGACTCGGCGACACCGCCGTGATGCAATGGCTTTCGGCACGACCGAGAACTCGCCGAGCTGCGGCGGCCAGGAACGTCGAATCCGCTCCGCCACTGAAGGCCACGGCAACCGATCCGAGGTCTTGGAGGACCTCGAAGAGATGCCGACACTTCCCGGCGAGTTTCGGATCCACCACACCGGTGTCCACCATCACCGCTCGGTCCTTGGCTGAAGGATGCTCACGTCTCCATCGTGCCATACCGACAGCGATGCCTTCGGACCACTCCGCGATCACTCTCCCTAGACTTTCGAAGGTGTTCCAGAACTCCCCCTTGAACCATTCACAATCGATCAGTGAGCGCTTTGCGCTGACCGACGGCGAGAGCCTGTCTCTCGAGATCGGTGACGGTCTGACACTGCGGGGAATCAGACGCGGGCCAGAAACTGGCGATGCGCCATTCTTTCTGCTGATCCACGGATTGGCTTCCAACGCCCGCATGTGGGACGGGGTGGGACGGGCACTGGCCGACACGGGCATGCCCAGCCTGGCTCTCGATCTTCGGGGTCACGGTCGCAGCTCCAAACCCGATCACGGGTACGACTTCGACACCATCTGTGCCGATCTCGTCGCCGTCCTCGATCGCTGCGGCATCGAACGCGCCGTGCTCGTCGGTCAATCCTGGGGCGGGAACATCGTGGTGCATGCCGCCCATCGAATTCCCGAGCGCGTGCACTCGGTGGTGGCAGTCGACGGTGGAATCATCGAACTGGGAAGTGTGTTTCCGAAGTGGGAGGACTGCGCCCATCGGTTGCAGCCCCCTCGTCTTGCGGGAACTCGGGCCGGTCGACTCGAAAGCGCCATCCGCTCGATGAATGCCGATTGGCCGGAATCGGGACTCGTCGGATCGCTGTCGAACTTCCAGTTCCACGAAGACGGCACCATCAGCCCGTGGCTGACCTTCGAACGCCACATGATCATCCTCGCCGAACTCTGGCGCCACCGTCCGTCCCAACTCTTCCCCGGGATCGACCGACCCGTGCTCTTCATGCCCGCTGATTCGGGCGATGTGAACTGGACCCACGACAAGGAACGCGCCATCGACAAGGCTCTCACTGCCTTGTCCCGCGGTCGAGTTCACTGGTTCCGGCCCGCACACCACGACCTCCACGCTCAACATCCGGAACGTTGCGCCGAGGTGCTGGTCGATCACGTGAAGGACGGATTCCTTGTCTGACGGATCGGGTGCACTGCCGCGCATCATCGCCATCATGGGTTCGGGTGAAACCGCTCCCACCATGATGAAACACCATCGTGATCTCCTGATGCGGCTCGGACCATCACCATCGGCCATCATCCTCGACACGCCGTACGGATTCCAGGAGAACGCCGCCGAACTCGCGCATCGAGCAGTCGAATATTTCCGCCAGAGCGTGGGAGCGCACGTCGAAGTGGCCGGACTCACGCGTCTCATCGATCACGATCCGGTCGAAGTGGAACAAGGGCTGAATCGTCTGCGTCGGGCCGAGTACGTTTTCGCCGGTCCCGGAAGTCCCACGTACGCCTTGCGACAGTGGGATCGAAGCGCCGTTCCCGACATCGTCCGTTCGAAGCTGCGCTCCGGTGGCGTGGTCACGTTCTCATCCGCCGCCGCATTGACGCTCGGGCGGTTCACCGTTCCGGTCTACGAGATCTACAAGGTCGGCGACGAACCCCAGTGGCTGTCCGGACTCGATGTGCTGTCCGAGATCGACCTTCCGGTCGCCGTCATTCCTCACTACGACAATGCCGAGGGCGGACATCACGACACGCGCTTTTGCTACCTCGGCGAAAGGCGGCTGCGCATCATGGAGGATCTCCTGCCCGAGGACACCCACGTCATCGGCATCGACGAGCACACCGGGGTGATCATCGACATCGATCAGCAATCGGCCACGGTCATCGGCAACGGATACCTCACCATCCGCGCGCGTGGCCACTCCGTCGTTCACGCCTCCGGCGTGGTACTGCCCCTGGACGCACTCCGGGATCCCGCCACGGGTGGTCGACACTCCCCCGTACGAACGACGACCGTGGCAACGGTCGCCCCGGCAACGGCGCAGGTCTCCTTGGCCGATGATGTGGCCACCTGTGAAAGGCAGTTCAGCGACGCCATGGAGGCCGCCGACGCTCCGGGAGCCGCCCGAGCGGCCTTGCAACTGCAAGAAGCGATCCGGCACTGGTCGGCGGACACGTTGCAGAGCGACGAAATGGACCAGGCTCATGGCGCCCTGCGATCCATGATCGTCCGCCTCGGAGATGCTGCCACCCGCGGTCTCCTCGATCCGCGTGCGGTGGTCGAGCCCTACATGTCCGTGGTGCTCGAATTGCGCACTGCGGTGCGCGCCGACAAGCGGTACGACCTCTCGGATCTCATCCGCGACCGACTCGCCGGGATCGGCATCGAAGTCCGGGACACGCCCGAGGGTGCAACCTGGGGTCTACGCGCCACCGACGGCTGAACCATGGTGGTCGAATCCGGAGACCCGCGCTCTCCGGCGCGCTCCCACGATTCCGTAGACCACGATGAACACCAGAGTGCCGGCCAGAATGATCACCGCACCACTCGGCACGTCGGCGTACCAACTGGCATACATGCCGATGCCACCGAAGATCGCTCCGAGCACCGGTGACAACCAGAGCATGCGTCCGAAGGAGTTGGTCAGCAGCCGCGCGGAGACCGCCGGGAGAACAAGCAGTGCCGAGATCAACAACACACCGATCACCCGCACCGTCACCAGGATGGTGGCCGAGAGCAACAACATGAGCAGACCTTCCATACGCGGCACGCTCACACCACTGGCGGCCGCCACTTCAGGATCGAAAGTGGTGAAGAGCAATTTGCGATACAACAGCACCACGAAGACGACGCTCACCAGGCCCACACCCAGCACGGCCAGAATGTCACGGGTGAACACTCCGAGCACGTTGCCGAAGAGCACGGCATCGATACTCCGCTTGGCCTGACCGAAGCGAGCCTGCAGCGCGAGCCCCACGGCGAACGATGCCGTGGTGATGACGCCGATCGCCGCATCGGCCCCGATGATGCGCTTGCGAGCCACCTGGGCGATCATCAGACCCGAGGCCAGACCCCAGAATCCGGCACCCACGAAATAATTCAGGTTCAGCACCGCCGCGAGGGCGGCACCTCCGAACACCGCGTGACTGAGTCCGTGGCCGATGTAACTCATGTTGCGGAGAACCACGAAGACCCCGATCAAACCGCACAGAGCCCCAGCCAGAGTGGCGATGATCAGTCCTCGCTGAAAGAACTGGTAGGTGAACGGTTCGAGAGGATCGAAAGCCAGCATCAAGCCCCTCGCCGACTGAGGCGTTCGCGGAGATCGTCGCCGCCGTGCTCCAGGACCACGGGCATCCCGCCGTGTTGGAGCACCTCCATGGGTGCACCGTACGTGCGCTCCAGGAAGTACGGCTGCAAGACCTCCATCGGCGACCCGTCGGCGACCACCGTGTGGTTGAAGCACACCAGGCGCGGCAAGTGGGCGGCCAAGCCGTTGAGATCGTGGGTGGTGAGAACGATGGTGATGCCCTCGCCCTCCGGAGGCGCCTCGTTCAAGACGGCCAGTACGTGCAGCACCTCGTGTCGCGTGCGAACGTCGACACCGGCCGTGGGTTCGTCGAGAACCAGGAGATCCGGCTTCTGCATCAGCGCCCGGGCGAGGAACACTCGTTGCTGTTGCCCTCCGGAGAGCTCCCGAATGTGACGAGTGGACAGACCTCCCAGTCCCAGACGTTCGAGCACCTGTTCCACGGCCGACCGCTCCGAGGCCGACAGTCGCGGCCACCACGAGGTCTGCCGCCGACTCATGGCCACGACCTCGCCCACGGTGACCGGAAAATTCCAATCCACCGTCTCCAACTGGGGAACATAAGCCAGACGTAGTTCGTTGCGTCGGGTGATCCGACCGTGGACCGGGGCGAGAGAACCCAGGAGGGCGCGCAGCACCGTCGTCTTCCCCGAACCAGACGGCCCAACGATTCCCACGAATTCACCCTGGCGGATCTTCAGGTCCACGCCTTCGATGACCGGTGCGGAACCATAGGAGCACGACACGTGCTCGAAGGCGATCAGGACTCGATCCGAGCTCTGATCATTGCGCTCCGCGGATCTCCTGGTCACCGTGCCTCCCCCATGAAGTGCAACGGGACCCCGCTACTGGGGATACTGCGCACTATCGGGACCGACATCGCTGACGTCGAGGGCCTTCAACGCCGAGGCGTCTCCACCAAGAGCTTCCACCATGGTGACGAAATTGAAGCGCATGAGAGCCAGCCATGAATGTTCGGCGTCTCCCGGTGAACCGATCAGATCGTCGTCGCGCAGAACGTCGACGTAGCGCACTCCCGTCTCGTTGCCGATCTGCTCGAGCACGCTCGAGGGAAAGACCTCGCTCCCGAAGACCGCTGGCACTCCGGTGGAACGCACCTGATCGATGAGGTCGGCCACTTCCCTGGGCGTTGGCTCCTCGAACGAGGACGGCTGGATGGCCCCGATCACGGTCCAGCCATAGCGACGAGCGAAGTAGGCGTAGGCATCGTGATAGGTCAAGAGTTGGCGCTTGGACGGTTCGATGGTGGCCGACGCCGTTTCCACTGCTGCGTCGAGAGCTTCAAC
>JBMTPW010000011.1:0-18736 GCA_049444115.1 Ilumatobacteraceae bacterium
GCCAGTGTCACGGCCTGCAGTGCGGATACTGCACGCCGGGCATGGTGATGGCCGCCACGGGCCTTTTGAGCGAGATCGCGGATCCGACTCCCGAGCAGATCCGCGAGGGACTGGAGGGCAACCTCTGCCGCTGCACCGGCTACCAGATGATCGTCGAGTCGGTGCGCTGGGCCGCCGAGCACGCCTGACCGAAAACGAGTCTTCCGTAGACGAGGGGATCCTGACTACACGATTTCCGATGCGCTTTGGTCCGGAGCGGCCTGTCGGAAGTGGTGCATCACGCTCTCGAGGCAGATTCGACTGGCGTTGCGCAGGAAAGCGAACTGCTCGTGTTCATCGAAGAATTCGCGTCGCCCGACCCGTTCCAATTCGGTTGCCATCAACTGGATGGCAATGTCGTGACGCACATATTCGGCAGCCGTCATGGCCACCACCGGGTCGTCACTCCACATACCCCAGATGAACTCCCCTTCGGCAGCACCGATGACTGCTTCGCGGTGATCGGCAACCACTGAGAACATGCGGCAGCCGAGTACGTCGTGCACCTTCTCCGGAGACGAATGCTCGTGGGCGAATGCCCGTCCTGGGAAGCCTTCCGGGGTGCCGAAATACACTGAGGTCGTCTCTACCCCGCGGTCGTGCTGACGCCACAGCGTCGGGAGAATGTCGAGGGCTTCTTCCGGCCAGAACGACAGGTGCAAATACTTGTCTGCCCGTTCCATGACGTCCTGCATCCTTTGCACGATGGCGGCGCGACCGACCAGGTTCTGAACCACATAGCTGTCGGTCTTGGAGGCGAAACGGGGCAAGACCAAGTTCAACCCCTCGAGACGGCGGGTCATGTCGCGGCGATAACGAGCAATCAAGGTGTCGGCGGGAATGGCCACATAGGACCCGGCCCCGTTGCCACGGCTCTGGCGACGTCGCACTGAAATTGCCGCGCCGACCGCTGTCAACTTCCCGAGGGTTTCATAGATCGTGCTGCGGGGCACGCCGCTGATCTTGGCCACCTCGTAGCCATTGAGGGGTTCCGAGGAGCCCAGGAGCGCCAGATATGCCTTGGCCTCGTAGCCCGACATCCCGAGAGACTTGAGTAGTTCGATCGCCTGGTCGATGTCGGGGGAGGATTGGAAGTCGGCCACATCCCCATCATGTCAAGGGGGTGAGAGGTGCGCCCGGGATCGGGACATCCGTACCTTGTGCCAATGAGAGAAAAGATCTAGTCAATTGCCGGGGACAGTGGGTCCGAAGAGCACCGGATACATCCCCCACACCTGACGGGTTGTCGTTCGATCCAACTCGGGCGGCCGGTCGGGGTCCGGTCGAGCTCCCACGGCCAACATGAACCGTCCCATCACAGTGATGGCACCGACGAGATGTCCCACTGGTGCACCGCGCGGATCGGAATCCAAGAACTCCACGCCACCGGCCAATTCCTGTCCGAGGCAGGCGTGTACACCATGCCCGAACGACAGACCCCACGGCATCACGCCGTCAGGGAGTCGACGAAAGGGATCGAAGCGTTCAGCATCGTCTCCCCAGATCGATGGATCACGATTGACGTCGTCGAGTCGAATGGCCACTTGTTCACCCGCGGGAATCCGCACACCGGACTTCAATTCGACATCTTCGAGGGCCAGACGAAGCGAGACGGGACTTGCTGGATGCAGACGCAACGACTCGTGGACGAATCTCTGGAACACGACCGGATCATCGATCAGGCGCTGGCGATCACTGGCGTGCTCGTTGAGCCATTCGAAGACGTGATGCATGGCGTGCACCAATTGATTCGACGTCGAATGCGATCCGACCCAGGGAAAGTACGCCACTTCTCGAAGGACGGTCTCTTCGGGGAGAACCAAGCGGTCCTGATTGCGCAACAGCGTGGTGAGCACATCCTTGGGAAGTTCGTCTTCCTCGATCGCTCCGGAAGTGAGCCGGGACAGGATCTCCGCCCGACGCCGCCGGGAAGGCTCAAAGAAGTCGCGAGCGAACTCCGCGAGGGCCCGATCACCCTCGGCGATGATCGCTTCCTTGTCACCAAGGGCGTGCGCCACCGTCGACGCCCGCGCCAAACGGTCCATCAGCCCGTAGATCTCGTCCAGTTCCGCGTCGTCGTTCTGGCGGCGATCGACTCCGGCCACCATCAACGAGAGTGTGAGCATGGTGCGACGCGCCAGGGGCAGCAGGTCTCCCCGGCCGGAGTGCAGGGCCGGCGCCAGAACGTTGTCGATGATGGCGGGAATGCGCTCCGCCTCGTACCAGGCGAAGGTGTCCCGACGAAAGAGCCGGTTCTCCAATCGTCGTCGATCCAGGTGTGCCACCCCGTGCAAATTGACGATGACGCCGTCCATCAGGCGATGACCTTCGTCGTAGAGGGCCTGTCGCAAACCTTTGTGGCGATAGGCCTCGCGGGCATCGGCGAATCGAGTCAGAGAGATCACGGCGGTTCCTGGTCGAGGTCGTGAGACCGTGGCCGGCCCCCGACTCGGTCGATGTTACGACCTGTGTTCCTCCTCGGGAACCTTCCTCCGGGTGGCCGATAGTTTGACGGCGTGACTACTTCGGCCACCAATGGTTCCCTTCAGCGCGGACGGGGTCGACGCATGGTGATCACGGGGGCCGGCCGGGGACTCGGATCCCACCTCGCCCGACGGGCCATCGAGGACGGGTACGACGTCGTCGGCATCGACACCTCCTTCGCCGAATTGGGCAAATCCCTGACCAACATGATGGATTGCCGAATGGGTTCGGTGACCGACCAATCCTTCGTGAGTGACGTCTTCGACACCGTCGGCAAGGTCGATGTCGTGGTGAACAACGCCGGCATCGTACGTTTCGGGCCGTTGGCTCTGGCCGATCTCGACGACTTCCGCACGGTCGTCGACGTCAACCTGATCGGGACCTTCATCGTCTCCCAGTGCGCGGCCCGTACCTGGATCGACGGTTCACAACCGGGAACCATCGTGAACATCACCTCGATGAACGGCGTTGCCGCCGGTCCGAATGCTGGTGCCTACGGGGCCACGAAGGCTGCAGTGGCCCTGCTGACCTCGCAAATGGCCATCGAGTGGGGGCCGCATTCGATTCGCGTCAACGCCGTTGCCCCGGGGTTGATCGACGCGGGAATGTCCGAGCCGATCTATGCCGATCCGGCCACCCGCCAGGCCCGCGAATCCAAGATCCCCCTTGGTCGCCTGGGTACCGCCGACGACATTGCCTCGGTGGTGTTGTTCTTGGCTTCCGACGAGGCGCGCTACGTGCACGGTCAGAACATCGTGGTCGACGGCGGAGTCACCGGATCGGTCATTGCGCATCTACCGCGCCCGGCCGCAGTCGATCGCGGAAGTAGCCAGTGAACCGAACCCGTCGGGCCGTCGTGCTCACCGGTGGACCCGATTACGCCCACGACTTCGCTGCCACGGGTCCCGAACTCGTCTCCATCGCCGAAGAAGCCGGGTTCGTTCCGGTGCTCGTCGATCATCCGGACGCCTTGATCCCCCTGCTCACCGACGCATCGGTGGCCGATGTCTTGGTCGTGAACGCACTGCGTTGGCGCATGCTCGCCGATCGCCACGCCGAATGGCGGGACGAATGGGCCTACGCAACGTCTCCAGCGCTCAGCAGAGCCATCATCGATTTCGTGGCCGGCGGCGGTGGTCTGGTGGGGAATCACACGGCACCCATTTGCTTCGACGACTGGACCGAATGGGGCGAGGTCATGGGGGGAGCGTGGGATTGGGAACGATCCTCCCATCCCCCGCTCGGTCCGGTATCGGCCACGATCGTGGCCGACCATCCCGTCACCGCTGGGGTGAACTCACCAGTTGAGTTGGACGACGAGGTCTATGGCGACCTGTCGCTCCGTCCGGAGATCACCGTTCTGGCCACGGCCCGACGCAATGGCGACGATGACGAACAACCGGTCGTGTGGACCCACGGTTTCGGCCGGGGTCGGGTGGCCTACTGCTGTTTCGGACACGATCGGCGTTCTCTCCAACATGTCGGGGTGCGCCGAATCCTGCGTCAAGCGATGATGTGGACCACGAGGTCCTCTACAAGTGAATCGTCGACAGGCGAGTCGTCGGCGGTGCCCGGTGTCAGCGAAGAGGAGACGATGTGAGACCCATCGAAGGAATGTCGATCTTGGTGACCGGAGGCGGCTCGGGTCTCGGTGAAGGGATGGCCCGGCACTTCGCCGCATGCGGAGCCCGGGTCACCATTTCCGGTCGGCGCGCCGACAAGGTTCGTTCCGTCGCCGATTCCATCGGTGCCAATTGTCGAGCCGTGGTCGGCGACGTCACCGATGATGGAGATCGCCGCTCGATGGTCGAATCGGCCCTCGAACACGGTGGTGGGAGCATCCACACCTTGGTCAACAATGCCGGCAACATGTACCGCGGCCCACTGGCCGAGTTGGAGGAGGACGAGTTGCTGGCCGTCTTCCACTCCAATGTGGTCGGCGGGGTCATGCTCACCCAAGCCTGCCTACCGGCCCTCACGGCCACGCGTGGCGCCGTCGTGTTCATCGGTTCGGTGCATTCACAGCGCGCATTTCCCGGAGCGTCGCCCTACGCCGCCACCAAAGGGGCGGTGGAGACCTTGACCGGGGTGTTGGCCGCCGAACTCGGACTCGCGGGAGTGCGGGTCAACTGCGTACGACCAGGAGGCGTGTTCACCGAGATCAACCAACGGGCCGGTTTGTTCGATGATGCCGCGGCGCTGGCCAGGTTGGAGGGACTGGCACCCGCCCATGCCCTGTCGCGTCTGGGCACCCCCCAAGAGATCGCCGAAGCCGTCGAGTACTTGGCCCGGGCCGAATGGACTACCGGTTCGATCCTCACCGTCGACGGTGGACTCGCACTCGGCGTCACTCACGCCTAACGTTCCCCATCGACACGTTGGATCATCACGTCGAACCCCTCACGACCTGCCACCTCGTTGGGCGCGAAAAGGAGCCAAAACCCGTATGTCTGACACACCATCAGTGATCACGATCACGACGTTCGAGGAAGCCAAGGACGCGTATCGTCAGAAGGATCTCCGTCAGGCCCTGTACGACGCCGGCGAAGTGATCATGGGCGACGTACTGGTGAACCTGCACGGAGCCGAACATCGTGATCGGCGCCGCCTCGAGAATCGGTTGTTCCGTCGCGAGACCTTCGAGCTCTACGAGCACACCCTCTTCCCGCCGATCATCGCGGCCACCTTGCAGCCCCATCTGGAGGCTGGGCGTGCTGAACTTGAGGACCTCGGCCACCAAATGATGATGAATCTGGCCGCCGGTACCGCGGGCGTCGATCGACCTCTGGGCACTCCCGAGGAGACCCATCGCTTGTACGACTACTTGATGCGGTTCATCGAAGGTGCGACACTCGCCCACTTCACCGGAGACCGCGAGGTGAAACGCGCCGAGGTGGCCGCAAAACTCTCCGAGTTCGATGAGGAATTCGTGCGCCCGTCACTGGCGCGCCGTGCCGCCCTGCGCGCCGAGGGCAGGGAACTGCCAAAGGATGTGATGAGCGTGCTACTGGCCAATGAGGACCAGTTGCACCTTCCTCACGAGGTTCTGGTGCGCGAAGTGGCTTTCTATCTCTTGGCTGGCGCCCATACTTCGGCAACTGCATTCACCCGCGTGATCCACAACATCTTCAAGTGGATCGAAACACATCCAGCCGATGCCCAGGTGGTGAAGTCCGATGCTTCCTTCGTTCAACGCTGCACGCACGAGACGATTCGCCTCCAACCCTCCAGTCCGGTGGCCATGCGCTGGGCTCTCGACGACATCACCCTCAAGTCCGGACGTCCAATTCCAAGCGGTGCCAAAGTGGTGATCGATCTGTTGTCGGTCAACCGTGACCCAGCCGTCTTCGGAGATGATGCCGAGGACTTCAATCCGCGCCGCGTCACTCCGGACGGGGTGCCGCTCTACGGGCTTTCCTTCGGCTCGGGAATGCATGCCTGTATCGGACAGGACCTGGCGGCCGGACTGACCTGGGCCGGCGAGGTGGACGACGATCACCTCTTCGGATTGGTTCCATGCGCGGTCCAAGCGCTGTTCGACCGCGGTGCCCGACCTGATCCGCAGAATCCCCCGGAAATGGACGAATCCACAACGCGCCCCTACTTCGGGCGCTACCCCGTGGTCTTCACCAGCTGAAGACTCGACCGAGAACGCTACGGGACGCCGACATCAACAGGCGCGCCCGCGTTTCGGGCTCCACGGCCGACAGTTCGTCACTTTGCACCTCGATGCTGAACGTGGTCGAAGGCGGAACGGCCGACAACAATTCCTCCAACGGCAACCGCCCGGAACCCGGAGGCATCCGCAGATGTCGGGCCTCGTGGACCAAGGGTTCCGATCGTTCGCCGGCATCGCACATCTGCACCCAGCCGAGCGTGCCGTCCTGCACGATGCGCAGAATGTCAGCGGCGGTTGCTCCGATACGGGAGTGATGCAGAACATCCACCACCACCGTGCAGCCAGTGGCATGGGCCAAGTAGCGAGCATCGTCGACGAAACTCGGCATGGTCCAAGCCATGTATTCGAGTCCTACGCCGATCCCGCGCTCGGTGGCTGCGCCGACGATCCGTGCCAGTTCCCGTTCCACCAGATCGCGATCCGCAACGGCGGCCACCACGAGCACCTGGCGCGCCCCGATGGCCGCAGCCGCGCCGACCAGGTCGTCAGCGGTGGCAATGAAGGGTCCGGGGGGTGAACCGATGCGATGGACTTCGAGATCGAAGACTTCCAGGCCAGCTGCGTTCACCCCCGCCGAGAACACCGCCCAGCGATCCGGATCGAGGTGATGTTCTCCGGAGAGTCGCAAACCGAAGCCACTCAGGCCGTCGACGCCTGCGCACACCCGCACCATGTCTTCGGCGTCCAGGTCCAGAAACGATCCCGCTGCCATGGTGATCCTCGGCCCGGAGCATTCGGATTTCGGTGACGCCTCTGTGTGAGAATCGTCTGCCATATCGTTGAAGGCTACGACCCCGAGACGTGCACCGAGGAGAACCCATGATCGATGTCCACGCCCATGTCGTACTCGGTGGAGTCATGGGCTGTGCCGGCCACTACGGACCAGAATTGGGCACCGGACCCGAAGGCCGTCCCCGTTTTCGCGTCGGAAATTACGTACTCGATGGTGTCAACTACGCCGATTCACCATTCATGGACGTGGGTCGACGCCTGAACATGAACGACCACCTGGGAATCGAATTGCAGGTCCTCTCCCCGAACCCGCTCACCTACTTCCATCACATCGAAGCTCCCATCGCCGCTGAATTTTGTCGCTGGCACAACGATGAGCTGGCGGCCCTGATCGCCGCCCATCCCGACCGCTTGCGCGGATTCGCTCAGGTTCCCATGCAAGACGTGGAAGCTGCCTGCGCCGAACTTCGTCGAGCCGTGGAGAAACACGGGCTCCTCGGGGCCTACATCGGAACCGACTTCGGGACGACCCTCGATGATCCCGCTCTCGATCCCTTCTGGGACACGGCGGTAGCACTCGATGTTCCGGTCTTCATCCACCCGGCACCGTGGGGTATCGACGGACCGCTGCGCGACGAGCGCATCCGCAAATACGACCTGGACCTGTCCGTGGGCTTTCTCTATGAAGAGACCATGGCGATCTGCCACCTCGTCTACGGCGCAGTTCTCGAGCGACATCCACGTCTCGACATCTGCCTATCTCATGGCGGCGGTGCCGCCGCGTTCATGAGCGGGCGACTCGAACATCAGGGGCGGACCAGACCATGGGCACGTTCGGCTCCCGTGGACTTCGTTGCCGGACTCCAGCGACTCTGGTTCGACCAACATCTACACGACGATCGCTCACTGCGGCTGCTCGAGGAAAGAGTAGGGAACGACCGACTCGTCGTGGGCACGAATCTGGCCGGTTGGGATGCTCCGACCGAACCGGCGGAGATTCCCTTCGTCGACCAGTACGACCGCAATGCCCGCCGGCTACTGCGTCTCGGCTGAGAGCGTCTCGTTCAGACTTCGACGTCCACGCCGTTCCGGCGCAGACGAATTGCTCCACTCGGACAGGCTCGGGCAATACGCAACAATGTGTCGTCGTCGGGTTTGCGAGCCATGGGATCGATGGTGGCGATCTGATCACTGTCGAACACGAAGAAGCCGCCCGGAGACGCCACACACTTGCCGGCACTCACACATTCCTCTTGATCGACAACGACCTCATAATCTGATTCGGCACTCACGAAGGACACCCTATGGCCGCCCCCTCGACTCCCGTCTCATCCAAAGACCACCGCTCGGTGGCCGTGGTCACCGGTGCCTCCCGCGGTATCGGAGCCGCCGTGTGCGACCGACTTCGGGCGGAGGGACACCATGTCGTCGGGCTCGACCTGTCGGGCTCGACCCGATCGAGCAGAACTCGGTCGAGCAAGACGTCGTCGGAGACGATCCCGACTCTGGACGAACCGGTGGGTTCTCCCTCTTCGAATGCGACGTGAGCGATCATCACCAGGTGACTGCAACGGCAGCCCGGATCGAACGAGAGATCGGTCCGGTGACCGTGCTCGTCAACAATGCTGCCATCTGGGGTTTCGGATCCCTCGAAGACACGAGCCCCGAGGACTTCGACCGGGTACTGGCGGTCAATGTCGGGGGAACCTTCCATTGCACGCAATCCTTCGGCATGCACATGCTGCTCAGGCGTCGGGGTTCGATCGTGAACATGGTCTCCATCGCCGCCTTGGCGGCGAACCCGAACGTCGGCGCCTATTCGGCATCGAAAGCAGCTGTCGTGGCCTTCACCCGGCAGACGGCCCTGGAATGGGGACCGCGTGGAATCCGGGCCAACGCGGTTGGACCTGGTTTCGTTCCGACTCCCGGAACGGGCCAGGTGTACGACGACGATGCCGTACGACGTGTGCGAGCCGATGCGGTCCCGTTGAGGCGCCTCGCCGAGCCGTCCGATGTTGCCAACGCCGTGGCGTTCTTGACCTCGGACCAATCCGCTTACGTCAACGGCCAAGTGCTCTACGTCGATGGCGGAATCAGCCAAGCCCTCATGACTTTGATTCCCCGTCCGACATCGGTATCCGGACCACATCTCGAGTCCGACGCCGCTCCTTGACCTCGAGAGGTACCGGCGCGCCTCCGAACCGACCACCAGCCACCAGTACAATCGAAGTCGATTCGTCGAGGAACGGAGGCTCATGTCCGCCATTCACATCACCAATGCCCGCTTGATCGATGGGACCGGTCGGGCTCCGATCGATGCGCAGGACGTGGTGACCGACGGAGACACCATCGTGGCCGTCGGCCCCAAGGGCTCGGTGACCGTACCACCTGGTGCCGAAGTGATCGATGCCGGTGGTGCCACGGTCATGCCGGGACTCATCGACGCTCACTGTCACATCACATTCGACGACGTCCAATCCAATGATGAACTCTTCTATCACCGGCCGGCTGCGCTGGCGAGTCTGGTGACGGCGTTCAACCTGCCCAAGTTGTTGATGGCCGGCGTGACCTCGTTCATGGATCCCGACACGGTGCACGGAATTGGACCACAAATCCGCGACGCCGTCGACGCCGGGGTGATCGAGGGTCCGCGTATCGCAACTGGTGTCCAGGCTCTGCTCACCGCAGTCGGTGGGACGGCCGGACGCCTGATTCCCGACGAGGGCGAGGTGGGCTACGCGCAGGTCGTCAACACCATCGAAGAGATGGTGGTCACGACTCGGCGCCAGATCAAGTACGGCGCCGACTGGATCAAGATTCACGCCACTGGATCCATTCCCACCCACAAGGGGGAACTCCAGGTGTGGACTCTGGACGAAATGAAGGCGGTGTGCGATACCGCCCATGCGCTCGGGGTCCCTGTCACCGCTCATTGTCGCAGTGCATCCTCCACCCGTGATGCTGCCCGAGCCGGAGTCGATCTGATTCTCCATTCCTCCTACATGGACGACGAGGCATTGCAAGCGGTCATCGACGCCGGAGCCGCCCTCTGCCCCACGTTCACCTTCCTCGCCAATCTTGCGGACTACGGCTCGGCCGTTCATGCCGGTGAAGGAATGGTGGATGTCTTCCGCGGCGAGATCAAGGCCACTGCCCAGAAGGTGCGCGAGGCCTACGACGCCGGAGTTCCGGTCCTGTGCGGTTCGGAGAGCGGCTTCGCCCTCACTCCGTACGGCCATTGGCACGCCCGCGAAATGGAAGTCTTCGTCGAGGAATTGGGGCTGACTCCACTCGAAGCCATCACATGTGCCACGAAGAACAACGCCATCGCCATCAAGATGTCGGGCGAACTGGGAATCGTCGCCACGGGATGTCGAGCAGACGTGATCGTGGTGGACGGTCGTCCCGATGTCGATGTGCGGGTGTTGCAGGACCGGTCGAAGATGAAGGCAGTGGTATCTCGCGGTCGGCGCGTGGATCTCGACCGACCCTGGCCCACCAAGCGCCGTTTGCCCGGCGAGAAGGTGTCCAACTGGGCGGACCAAATCCTCACCTACGACGTGGCCATGGCCGGCAGGAACCTTTCCTGACATGTTCCGACACGTGGTCATGTTCAAATGGCAGCCCGGAACCGGCGCCAATGAGATCGAGCGCGTTCGACAACGACTCGACGAGCTGCCTCGAGCGATTCCAGAGATCTCCCGTTACCGACACGGCCCGGATGCCGGTGTGAACCAAGGCAATTTCGATTACGTCGTGGTGGGTGATTTCGACGATGTCGCGGGCTACATCGTCTACCGTGACCATCCGGTGCACAAGCAACTCATCACCGAGGTTCTCGCCCCTCTCATCGCCGAGCGGTCCGCCGTTCAGTACGAAATCGACTGATCCGGCACTCGCCGCCATCGATGGTCGCCGCCACCCTGCTCGCCCTTGGGGCGGCCGTCCTCCATGCCGGCTGGAACTTCGCCGTCAAGCAGTCCGGTGATCGGTGGTTGGCCCTCTGGGGATTGTTCACCGCCGGAGGCCTCATCGGCCTTCCCTATGCCGTCATCGCCACTGCGAACGGCGACCTGGACGTCGCGGCATGGTCATGGGCCTTGGCCAGTGGAGTCGTTCACACCGTCTACATCGCCCGCCTGGCGCGCACCTACGACATCGCCGATTTCAGCGTCACCTATCCCATCGCCCGCAGCACGGGCGCCTTGACCGCGGCAATCGGTGGGCTTCTCCTGTTGGGCGACGAAATGTCGGCACTGTCGGTCACCGGCATGGTCATCGTTCTCACCGGAATGGCCGCGCTGTCCGGACATGTCCAGTGGCGCATGGTCTGGCCGGCACTGGTGGTCGGATTGCTCATCGGAACCTATACGGTCATCGACAGCCAAGGCTCGCGCACCACCGGCGGAAGTGCCTACGCGATGTCCATCTTCGTCACCGGCGGACTGGGCACCACCATTCACGGGGTGACCACTGGTCGCTGGCCATCGATGATTCGCAGCGTGAAGAGGTCGTGGAAGAACCATGCTCTCACCGGAGCCGCGTCGCTGATCACCTATTGGATGGTTCTTCTCGCGGTACGCCGAGCCCCGGTCGGCTACGTGACCGCCCTCCGGGAATCGAGTGTGGTCTTCGCAACCTTCATCGGTTGGAAGTTTCTGAATGAACGCAGCGGATTGCGCCGTCTGGCATCCTCGGCCGTCATGGTGGCCGGATTGATCATCTTGGTCCTCGGCCGGTGACGACCAAGATCCCGATTCGACGACTCAGAAGTAGATGATCTTCTCGGCGCGAGCCTCGGCCACATCCAAATCGTCGGTGTAGGCGCCGGTCGACAGATATTTCCAACCGCCGTCGCAGACGATGAACACGATCGTACCCTCGTCGATTTCCCCGGCGACCTTGGCCGCACCGGCGAGAGCCGCTCCGGTGGAGATTCCGGCGAAGATCCCGCACTCGCGCACGATGCGCCGCGTCCATTCGATGGACTCTCGGGGTCGCACGACGCGCTTGCGATCGAGCACGTCGAAGCCGTGCCAGTTGTCGAACAACGGAGGGATGTAGCCCTCGTCCAGATTGCGCAGACCTTCCACCCTCTCGCCCAGCGGTGGCTCCACGGCCCCGATCTTGACGCCGGGCTTGTTCTCCTTCAAGAACCGACCAGTGCCCATGAGCGTCCCACTCGTGCCGAGGCCCGCCACGAAGTGGGTGATCTCCGGACAGTCGCGCAGGATCTCCGGTCCGGTGCCCTCGTAGTGCGCCCGCGGGTTGGCGTCGTTCGCGTATTGGTACAAGAAGCACCACTCGGGGTGCTCCTCGGCCATGACGATGGCCCGGGCCACCGCGCCGTTCGACCCCTCCTCGCCTGGCGTGAGAATGACTTCGGCGCCGAAGATCTCGAGCATCTGTCGCCGTTCGATGGACACACTGGTGGGCATCAGAATCTTGATCGGATATCCCTTCACCTGCGCAATGGCCGCCAAGGCGATTCCGGTGTTGCCCGAGGACGGCTCGATGATCGTCTGGCCGGCCACCAGCCGCCCGTTCTTTTCGGCATCCTCGATCATCGACTTGGCGATGCGATCCTTCACCGAGCCAAAGGGGTTCTGACTCTCCAACTTGGCGAGAATCCGGACCCGAGGATTCGGGGACAGGCGACTCACGTCCACGAGGGGGGTGTTACCGATGAGGTCGAGAACGCTCTCGTGGGGAACCATGCTCACCTCCAACCTCTCCGGGAACCGGGAAATTCCCTACCAAGCCACTCAGGATTGTAATGAATCCCGGGGAGAAAGGAAACACCGCACTCGGGACGGTTCCGGATCGATGTTCAGCCAATGATCAGGGGGATCTCGACGATCGGCTCCGGTCGATCGCGCTGGATCCGAAACGCTCGGGCCTCGGGACGTTCCCGCTTCAAGGTGACGATGACATAGCTCCACGATGGATCCGGAGCCGCCTCCACGTCGGTAGGACTGGGAAAGGCCTCCGTATGCGTGTGGCTGTGCATCACCCCGACGATTTCCAGACCGAGTTCCTCGGCGCTCCGTTCGGCGCGCAGATGATCTCGGGGATCCACGGTGTAGATCCGTGCCGACTGTTCCACATTGCGACAGGGATAGAACGCCGTCACGGCATCGGGGGTTCCCGCCAGCAGACCGCACGCCTCCAGTGGGTACTCCGCCAATGCCAGAGCGCACATGGCGTCGTGAACATGCGGAGCGAGTGTCACCGGGGACGACGTCGGACTCGGTTCCACGGCCAGCAGGGTATCGGGCACTGGCGGCCACCCCTAGCCTGGCCGATCATGTCCCGCATCGGCACCACGGTGATCGCCAGCAATCGAAAGGCCCGCCACGACTTCACCATCTTGGACGTCGTCGAAGCCGGAATCGTGTTGCAGGGAAGCGAAGTCAAGAGTCTGCGTAGCGGACACGTCCAGCTCGTCGATACCTACGCTCGGTTCGTGAACGGGGAACTCTGGCTCGAAGGAATGCACATCGCCCCCTACCAATTCGCCCATGGAGTGGGTGCGCACGATCCCAACCGACCGCGCAAGCTGCTTCTGAACCGCAGCGAATTGAGCCGACTCTCGGCGAGGGTGGGGCAGGAACGTTTGGCTCTGATACCGCTGAGTCTCTACTTCAAGGACGGTCGGGCCAAGGTCGAACTGGCCCTCGCCCAGGGACGCACCAAAGGCGACAAACGTCAAGCCTTGGCCAAGAAAGATGCCGCGCGCGAGATCGAACGCGAACTCGGTCGTCGTCGCAAAGGTGAGTGATCGGCTTTCGCATACTGCTTTGGCACACCACTTCATGAGGGCGCACCTTCGGTCGTCCCGTCGAAGACCGTTCCTGGCAGGCTTGTGGGGTGATCACCTTGACCTCTCCGAATGGGATCGGTGCCTGCATCATCGATCCCACCGTCGGCGGACGGATCGAGTCACTCGTCGTCGGACGTTCGGCGAGCTCCGACGGTGTCGACACCGAACTCTTGGTGAGGCGTGATTCGCCGGTCATCGATCCAGCCGATCCGTTCTCCTGGGGGTGCTTCACCATGGTCCCGTTCTGCGGCCGTGTCCGCAACGCGGAAATCACCTTCAGAGGTGCACATCATCACTTGGAACGACGCTTCGGACCACACGCCATGCACGGAACCGTCGTCGAGTCTCCCTGGATCGTGCACGATCTGACGCCGACCAGTGCCCTGCTCGGACGCGATCTCGGTCCACAATGGCCCTTTGCCGGAACGGTGCACCACGAGATCACCATCGAGGATCGTGGACTGTGGATGACTCTGACACTCTCCGCTCAGGAGCCCATGCCAGCTCAAGTCGGATGGCATCCCTGGTTTCGCCGACCCACCGCATACTCGCTTCCCTTCGCCGCCTTCCTCGAGAGAGACGGCGAAGGGATCGCAACCACAAGGAGGATCGAGTTCTCGACGCCCGAATACGGCTGCTACGACGACTGCTTCGTCGATGTGCAGGGACCGATCTCCATGCGCATCGATGGCGTGTCATTGAGTCTCGAATCCGACTGCAGTCACTGGACGGTGTTCGATCACAAGATTCATGGAATCTGCATCGAACCCCAGTCGGGTCCGCCGAACGGCATCAATGAGTCTCCCGAGGTGTTGACCTCTGACGGCCGGCTCTCGCGTTGGTTCGCCATCAACTGGGACACCGACCCCAGCAATTGAGCGAATTTCGGCTGTGGCGGACGGCAGGCAATGAAATCTCACGATGCTCCGGAGCGCATTGCTTCGGTCCGGGAGGATGCCGACCTGGTGTCGTCCTACCTCCAAGGGGACCTCCAGGCGTTCGACCGCATCTATCGCAAGCATGGCCCTCGACTCGTCGTGGCCGCTTCGATGATGGGAGCCGGACGCGGTGAGGCAGTCGACGTGGTGCACGAAGTATTCGCCATCGCCATGGTGAGACTCTGGCAGATCGAGAATCCGGAGGCACTCACGGCCTGGCTCTATCGAATCATGCGCAACGAGACCTACCGACGCACCCGTGATCGACGCTCGCTCACCTCGCTTCTCGATCGCGAAAGCGAGGTCAATGACATCCCCGCCCCGATCGATCCGCACACCGAAGCGGCAACCGCCATCGCCGACGAGATCGCCGCGGTCCTGCGTCGATCGGTTGCCGGTCTGGAGAACCGCGACCGGGACCTCTTCGCCTCCGTAGTGCGCGAGCGCCTGCTGGGACGAAGTCAGACCTACGGTGCCTCCGACTCGACGCGGCGCATGATGACCTCCCGAATGCGGGACCGCCTGAAGGCCAGCCAGGCGGCACTCCTGGTCGCTCTCCATGGACGTGACTCCTGTACGGGCCTGCGTCGCTTGCTACCGGACTGGGACGGTGAATACGACCCGATTCTCCGCAAACGGATCACTCGCCACATCGAGTCCTGCTCGACGTGTCGCGATACCCGGCATCGGCTCGCCAGCACCCCCCGGAGGTACCCAGACGGTCCCCGGTAGGCTCGATCCCCATGCCTGGTGACCTCGACCGCCCGTTGCGGATCGCCTACCTGACATACCGGGGCAAACCCCATGTGGGGGGTCAAGGGGTCTACACCCGGCATCTCACCAAGGCTCTGGTGGACCTCGGCCACTCCGTGGAGGTCTTCGGTGGCCAGCCCTATCCGGTCCTCGACGACCGGGTCGCCCTGACCAAACTCCCCAGCCTCGACCTGGTCAATGACCACTACCCATTTCGCTTCCCGGCCATCTGGGAGCTGAAGACTCGCGAAGACTTCTACGAAGTCGGCCTCTATCTGACCGGAGCCTTCGGCGAGCCCGCTGCTTTCAGCTCGCGGGTGCGACGACATCTCTCGACTCGTGTCGACGAGTTCGATCTGGTCCACGACAATCAGTGCCTCGGATACGGCATTCTCGGTCTCGAGAAGAAGATTCCGACCATCGTCACCCTGCACCATCCCATCACCCGCGACCGGGCGCTCGAGATGGCTCACTCTCCCAATTGGTGGAAGAAGTTCGGCGTGTCGCGCTTCTACTCGTTCGTGAAGATGCAAGGTCGAGTGGCAAGCCGACTGCCACGGATCGTGGTGGTGAGCGAGAACAGCATCAAGGACATCCACGACGACATGGGAGTCTCTTACGATCGCATGCGACTCGTTCCGGTGGGGGTGGATCCAGACCTCTTCCGTCCGCGAGCCGATGTGCAACGCATTCCCGGCCGACTCATCACCACTGCCTCGGCCGATGTCGCCCTGAAGGGTCTTGCGTATCTGCTCGAGGCCGTGGCGAAGCTCCGCACCGAACGCGATGTCACGCTGACCATCATCGGTAAGCCGAAACCAGGCAAGAGCATGGATCTGATCCAGAAGCTCGGCCTGATGCCACACATCCAATTCGTCTCCGGAGTCAGTGACGAACGAATCGTCGAGTTGTACGCCGAAGCCGAACTGGCAGTAGTTCCCTCGCTCTATGAAGGATTCAGCCTGCCCGCCATCGAGGCGATGTGCACCGGTATCTGCCTCGTTGCCACCGACGGTGGAGCGCTGCCCGAAGTTACCGGTCGCGACGGCGACACCGTGCTGTCGTGCGCAGCTGGAGACTCCGAAGCGCTTGCCTCCACGATCCGCCGCGGATTGTGCGACTCCGATCTGCGCGCTCGCGTCGGCGCCAACGGACGCCAACGAGTTGTGGAAAGGTGGACCTGGAAACGTTGTGCGGAACTCACCGTGGACCAGTACCGCGAAGTACTGGACATGCCGGCGAACCGTGACAAGTTGCTCCGCAACGGACGGATCAAGTCGTGTTGACGGTTCGTTTCGACCGACTCGGTCTGGTGCCCGGCGATGTCGTACTGGATGCCGGGGCAGGATTCGGCCGCCACGCCTTCGAAGTCGCCCGACAAGGTGGCCGGATCGTGGCCCTCGACTACGCCGATGACGAGGTGAGCGCCACCAGGGCAACCTTCGGGGCCATGATCGAGAACGGCGAGATCGACGCCGGAAATTACATCGGCGCTCTCCGGGGGGATGCGACCCGCCTGCCCTTCCCGGACGACACGTTCGATCGAGTCATCACATCGGAGGTACTCGAACACATCCAGGACGATGTCTCGGCCATCGCCGAATTGGTCCGAGTCCTGCGCCCAGGGGGCACATTGGCCTGCACCGTTCCGTCATGGTGGCCGGAGAAGATCAACTGGAAGTTGAGCGACGAGTACCACGCCCCCAAAGCCGTCGGTGGTCACGTGCGCATCTATTCGGAAACGGAATTGACCGCCAAACTTCGCGCCGCCGGCCTGACCATCGCCGGATCCCACCATGCTCACGCCCTGCATTCGCCCTACTGGTGGCTGAAGTGCGCCGTTGGTCCTCGGCGTGACGACCATAGGATGGTGTCCGCCTACCGAAGGTTCCTCGAATGGGACATCGTGAAGCAACCCCGAACCATGAAGATCGCCGAGCGCGCCTTGTCACCGCTGATGGGCAAGAGTCTCATCGTCTATGCCCGCAAGGTCCCTGGTACTCGCCTCCCGATACGGGCCTTCGAGGCTGATTCGACGTCGACGGAACTGCCTGCGCATCGACCGGGCAACTTGCCCGAGAAGCTGGTGGTGGCCTGACATGACCTCGATCCCGCACGTCACCATTCCCCACATCGAGGGGATTCTCAGCGCCGAGGAGGTGCACCAGACGGCCCTGTCCATCGCCGCTCTGCAACTCGACAACGGCATGATCCCGTGGTTCGACGAAGGCCACTGTGATCCCTGGAATCATGTCGAGACGGCCATCGCCCTCGACATCGCCGGATTGCATGGCAATGCCGAGCGTGCCTACGGATGGCTGGTGGATTCGCAACATCCCGATGGTTGGTGGTTCAACTACTACCTTCCCGGCGGAATCGTCAAGGAACCGAAACTGGACACCAATGTTTGCGCCTACGTCGCCGCCGGTGTCTGGCACCACTGGTTGTGCACAGGAGACCGCGGATTCGTCGATCACCTGTGGCCGACCGTGGATCGTGCCATGGCATGGGTCCTGTCGATGCGTCGTCACGACGGCACCATTCTCTGGGCTCGCGAAGTGCATGCTCAACCATGGGACTACGCCCTCCTCACCGGCTCGTCCAGTATCTGGCATTCCCTCTCCTGCGCCATCAACCTCGCCGATCTCGTCGGCGCGTCGCGACCCCATTGGGCGGAGGCGGCCGAACTGCTTCGCACGGCCATCATCACCCGGCCCGATGCCTTCGAGCCCAAGGATCGCTGGGCCATGGACTGGTACTACCCCATCCTCACCAACGCCCTCGAAGGAGACCGAGCCAAGGCCCGAATCGCCGAGGGCTGGGACGTCTTCGCCATGGAGGGCCGCGGTATTCGTTGCGTCAGTGACGAACCGTGGGTGACCGCGGCGGAAACTGCCGAATGTTCCATCGCCCACACTGCGATCGGAGAGGTCGACACCGCCATCGATCTCCTTGCTTGGACTCGCTCGCACCGACATGATGACGGTTCGTACTGGACCGGGATCGTGTACCCCACCATGGAGAAGTTCCCGGCCGGGGAGCGCACCGCCTACACGGCCGCCGCAGTGATCATGGCCGCCGACGCCATCTGCTCGACGACGGATGCGTCTCGCCTGTTCGTTCCGTCGCTGGTCATCGACTGATCCGATCCGGACGGACCGGACCCGAGGACACCTTCGCCGTACGGCCACTATCCTGAACCCATGTTCTCACCCTCGGATCGCCATCCCGCTTTCGAGGAATACTGCGAGTGCATCTTCGAACTGCACGAGGACGACCTCGATGTCA